>NZ_JBEZZF010000007.1:0-130599 GCF_040639055.1 Promicromonospora sp. NPDC023987
GGTCCGATGGGATGAGATCGGTCGGTCAACCGACCGAAGTCATCCCATCGGACCGAACTCACGCCGCCCGCTGCAGCTCACACCATCCGGAACCCGTGTGGTGTCAGCCAGGTCGTTAACCTGGCCCTGTGCTGCTGATCGGTGAGCCCGTCGTCTGGTCCACGCCCCTGCGGACCCGCTTTCGCGGGATCGAAGTGCGCGACGGCGTCCTGCTGCGCGGCCCTGCCGGCTGGGGCGAGCTGTCGCCCTTCTGGGACTACGACGACGACGAGTCGTCCACCTGGCTGCGCTCAGCGCACGAGGCCGCGTTCGCCGGCTGGCCCGAACCCGTCCGGCAGAGCGTTCCGGTGAACGTGACCGTCCCCGCCGTCGGGCCGGAGCGGGCCCGCGAGATAGTCCTCGCCTCCGGTGGGTGCCGCACCGCCAAGGTCAAGGTCGCCCAGCGCGGCCCCGACGGCACGCTCGAACCCGTGGCCGCCGAGGTCGACCGCGTCGCGGCGGTCCGCGAGGCCCTGGGGCCCGACGGCGCCATCCGGGTCGACGCCAACGCCGCGTGGACCCCCGAGGAGGCGCTCGCACACCTGGCGGAGATCGACCGAGCGGCCGGCGGGCTCGAGTACGTGGAACAGCCCTGCGCGGAAGTCGAGGAGCTGGCCCTGGTGCGCCGCAAGCAGGACGTCCCCGTCGCGGCCGACGAGTCCATCCGCCGCGCCGCCGACCCGCTGCGCGTGGTGCGCCACGAGGCCGCCGACATCGTGGTGCTCAAGGTCCAGCCCCTCGGCGGCGTCCGCGCGTGCCTCGACCTCGCCGAACAGGTGGGCCTGCCCGTCGTCGTCTCGTCGGCGCTCGAGAGCTCGGTCGGGCTCGCGGCCGGCGTCGCCCTCGCCGCCGCCCTCCCCGAGCTGCCCTACGCCTGCGGGCTCGCGACCTCGCAGCTCCTGGTGCACGACGTCGTCGCCCAGCCCCTGCTGCCCGTCGACGGCGCGCTCCCCGTCCGTCGCCCAGAACCCTCGCCGGAGGCGCTCGCCGCCGCGGCGGCCGACCACCCGACGACCGAGCGCTGGCTCGCGCGGTACCACCGACTGACCCGGACCCTGGAGGACGCATGACGATCCCGCCCGCCGTCACCGCCGCCCGCGCCCTGGTGGCCGACCTGGTCACCAGGGGTGTGCGGGACGTGGTGCTCGCCCCCGGCTCGCGCAGCGCGCCCCTCGCGTACGCGGTCGCGGAGGCGGCCGACGCCGGCCAGGTCACCCTGCACGTGCGCGTCGACGAGCGGACGGCGGGGTTCCTGGCGATCGGCCTGTCGAAGGGTGCCGAGGGTGCGCCGGTCGCGGTCGTCACGACGTCGGGCACCGCAGTCGCCAACCTGCACCCCGCCGTGCTGGAGGCGAGCCACACCGGGTTGCCTCTGATCCTGCTCACGGCCGACCGGCCGCACGAGCTGCGCGGCACCGGGGCCTCACAGACCACCGACCAGGTGGGGATCTTCGGCGCGGCGGTGCGGTTCGCCGTGGACGTGCCCGCGCCGTCGAGCACCGAGCCGGCCGCCGCGCCCGGCGATCCGGACACCGAGCCGGCCGCCGCGCCCGGCACCGCGAGCACGCAGGAGCTGCGGGACCTGAGGAGCGTCACCGGGCGCGCGGTCAGCGCAGCCCTCGGATTCCGGTCGGGGCACCCCGGCCCCGTGCACCTCAACCTGGCGTACCGGGACCCGCTGACGCCGTCGGCCCAGCTGCCGGGACCGGCGGACAGCGCGCTGGACGGCGGCTCGAAGCCCGACCCGCCGCTCGTCGTCCCCGCCGTCCTGCGACACTTCGCCTCGCCGGCGCTGCCCGGCGACCCCGCCCGCACCGTCGTCGTGGCCGGCGACGGCGCGGGGCCCGACGCCCGCCAGCTCGCCGAGGCGCAGGGCTGGCCGCTGTTCGCGGAGCCGTCGTCGGGAGCCACGGGCGGGCCCAACGCGATAGCCGCGTACCGGCTGCTGCTCGGGTCACCGGAGCTTGCCGCGGGTATCGAGCAGGCGGTAGTCCTCGGCAGGCCGACGTTGTCCCGGCCCGTGCAGCGCCTCCTCGGCCGGCCCGACGTCGCGGTCACCGTCGTCGCGCCGGGTGCCGGCCCGTGGCCCGACGCCGCCCGCAACGCCGCCGTCGTGCTGCCGGGCGTCGCGCCCGTGTGGTTCGAGGCCGCCGCGCCGCAGCCCACAGCGTTCCTGGAGCGCTGGCGGGCCGCCGGGGCGCAGGCTTCCCGCGTTCTCGACAAGGTGACCTGTGACGACGCCGTCGTCGGCGGGCCGACGGCGCTCTCCGTGGCCCGCGCCGTGGCCGGAGTGCTCGGGCCCGAGGACCTGCTGGTGGTCGGCTCGTCCAACCCCGTGCGGGACCTCGAGCTGGTGCTCGGCCTCGACGGGCCAGGCCCGGCGGTGCTCGCCAACCGCGGGCTCGCCGGCATCGACGGCACCGTGTCGACGGCGGTCGGCGTCGCGCTCACCGCCGCTCGGCGCGGCCTGCGCACCCGCGCTCTGCTGGGCGACCTGACGTTCCTGCACGACGTCGGCGGCCTGCTCCGCGGACCCGGTGAACCCCCGGTGGACCTCGAGATCGTCGTGGTGAACGACGACGGCGGTTCCATCTTCGCGACGCTGGAGCACGGCGCGCTCGCCGCGACCGGCAGCGCGGCGAGCGCCACGTTCGAGCGGGTCTTCGGGACGCCGCACGGGTCGAACCTTGCGCAGCTGTGCGCCGGGTACGGCGTGGACCACCAGCTGGTGCAGGACGTGCCGACCCTGCGCCACGCGCTGCAGGCGCCGAGTCACGGGGTCCAGGTCATCGAGGTGCGCGTGCCGCGTGCCGACCGGCTGACCGAGTCCCGGGAGCTGGCCCGTCGTATCGTGGAAGGTGGCGCCCCCTCTCGCTGAGCGCTCGCCGAGCGCCGGAGCCGTGAGGGCATGCAGCAAACTCACAGACTCGTCCAAGGCTGGGACAAGGATCGGGGTGTCAACTGGTTCTGACTTCAAGGAGGGTCACGATGACCGACGAGAACAGCACCACTCCGCAGCCGGATCAGCAGTCGCCCGCAGAGCAGCCCACCGAGCAGCTGCCGCCCGTGACGCAGCACACCCAGCAGCTGCCGGTCTCTGGCCCGGCACCCGCCCACAACGCGGCGTCCGAGAACGCGGCGCCCGAGAACGCGGCGCCCGCCCACAACGCGGCGTCCGAGCAGCCCTCGAACGTCACGCAGTCCCCGAACGCCGAGCACCACACGGCGCCGGTCCCGAGCCCCCCGTCCGGGTACGTCAACCCGTACGCGGCCCCGGCCACCGCGTCGACGTCGGCCGAACCGAAGACGAAGAACCGCCTCTGGGTTCCCGTGATCAGTGCGGCCGCGGCCGCCGCGCTGCTGGCCAGCCTGGGCACCGCGGGCGCCATCTCGTTGACAGACTCCGACGGAGCCTCCCTGGCCGACATCGGACAGTCGGCCGGCGAGAACGTGCCGGTGAAGAGCTCCACCGTCGAGAACCCGGACTGGACGTCGGTCACGTCTGCCGTGCAGGAGTCCGTGGTGGCCATCCAGGTGGCGAGCCAGGGCGGCGGCGCAGAGGGTTCCGGCGTCGTGCTGGACTCCGACGGGCGCATCCTGACCAACAACCACGTGGTCGCCGACGCGCAGACGGTCCAGGTCACGCTGAGCGACGGCCGGGTGTACGAGGCCGACATCATCGGCACCGACCCGGCCACCGACCTCGCCGTCGTGCAGCTGTCCGACCCGCCGTCGGACCTCAAGGCCGCGACGTTCGCCGACTCGGCCGACGTTGTCGTGGGCGAGCCCGTGATGGCGCTCGGCAACCCGCTGGGCCTGGCTAACACCGCCACGACGGGCATCGTGTCCGCCCTGGACCGGCCGGTCACGGCCAGCGCGGAGGACGGGTCGAGCCAGGTGGTCACCAACGCCATCCAGATCGACGCGGCGGTGAACCCCGGCAACTCCGGTGGGCCGCTGTTCAACGCGTCCGGTGAGGTCATCGGCATCACGTCCTCGATCGCCACCCTGTCGGGCGGCATGTCGTCAGGAGGCTCCGGCTCGATCGGCCTGGGCTTCGCGATCCCGTCCAACCTGGCGACGCAGATCAGCGACCAGCTCAAGGAGGACGGCACGGCCGAGCACGCGTTCCTCGGCGTGTCGCTCCAGGACGCGACCGCCACGGCCGACGACGTCACCCGCCGCGGCGCGGGTGTCGTGGAGGTCGTGCCGGACTCGCCGGCCGGGAATGCCGACATCCAGAAGGGCGACGTGATCGTCGGCATCGACGGTGACCCGGTCAACGGCTCGGCGTCGCTCACGGCGTTCGTCCGTGAGAAGGAGGCCGGTGCCGAGTCGGTGCTGACGCTGGTTCGCGACGGCAGCACCCAGGAGGTCAACGTCACCCTCGCGGTCAAGGAGGAGACGGCGACACAGGACTCGGGCACGCCGGACCAGCAGCAGGGTCAGGGCGACGGCTCGGGCTCCGGCTCGGACCAGAGCGCGCCGAACAACATCCCGGACTGGATGCAGGAGCTCTTCGGCAACCAGGGCTGACCCCCTCCCGTCCCGTCCTACCGAGGTCATCTGGCGAGGTAGTCATACAGCGTGAGCTGGGTGACTACCTCGCTGCACGCCCACCTCGCCCGACGACTGCTCGGCGTATTCGCGTTCAGCGGGTGAACCTCGCCCCACAGGTCTAAGTTAGGCCGCGTGTCTGGGACGTTCACCGTGGTCAGGACCCTCGGCCGGTCGGATGCCGCACACGACATCCTCGAAGAGCTGCCGGAATGGTTCGGCATCGACCGGTTCACGCACGAGTACGTCGAGGCAGCGGCCAAGTTCCCCAACTATGTCGCCGTCGCCGCGCCGGCGCCGACCGCGCCAGGGATCGCGGCGCCCGCGATCGGGGCCGACGGCGGCGAGATCCCCTTCGAGGACGTGCTCGGCGTGCTGCTCCTCGACCAGCGCTATCCGACGTCGGCGGAGGTGCACCTGCTCGCCGTCCGGCGCAAGCATCACCGCGTGGGGATCGGGCGGGCCCTCATGGAGCGCGTCGAGGGTGACCTCCGCGCCCAGGGGGTCCGGCTGCTCAGCGTCAAGACGCTCGGCCCGTCGGCCTACGACCCGGGCTTCGACCAGACCCGCGCCTTCTACGCGGCCTGCGGCTTCCACCCGGTCGAGGAGTTCCCGGACCTCTGGGCCGACGACCCCTGCATGCTGATGGTCAAGGCGCTCTGACCGGTCAGGGGAGGGCAGGGACCCCGAACAGCGCCTCGGAGGCGCCCGGCACCACGGCGGCGACGACGCCACCGAGGCTGCGCTCGAGATAGCCGACCAGCTCGTCGTCGGTGAGGTCCGAGTTGATGCCACCGTCGACCAGGGCCTGCTCGGCGAGCGCCACCCACGAGCGCACCGCGACCCGCAGCAGCTCGGTCTCGGGCACGCCCAGCTCCAGGAGCACGGCGAGGGCGCGCTCCGTCTGCTGGCGCCGCGCGTCCTCGATGACGGCGCGCACCTCCTCGTCACCGCTCGCCGCACCGCGGACGAGCGAGTAGAAGGTGGGGCCGTGCTCCTTGACGTATGCGACGAGCCTGGTCAGCGTGCCTGCCAGGCGTTCGGCCGGCGGGAGCTCCGGCTGAGGCTCGGAGGCGTGCAGCATCGAGTCGCGCGCGCGGCGCACGATCTCGTGGTGCAGGCCGTTCTTGGAGCCGAAGTAGTAGTAGACGAGACCCGTCGAGACACCGGCTTCCGCGGCGATCTCCTCGACGGTCACTTCGGCCAGCGGTCGGTCCGCAAGAGTGGCGACTCCCAGCGCCACGAGCTGGTTGCGGCGTTCCTCCGGGCGAAGTCGCGTGCGACGGGCTGTTGCCATGGTTCGAGCATATCCGTCAGGCTTTGCGACGTTGTCAGGAACGCCAATTGACGGTGACTCAGTAATCACGCTAACGTCGCGACGGGACGACGGCGTAGTCGTCCTCACATTGGCATCGAGGGGAACACCAATGAAGCTCAGCAAGCTCACGGGGTCGCGCAAGGGTCGCGTGGCTCTCGCAGTCATTCCGGTCACGATCGCCGCCAGCGTTCTCCTTGGTGGGGTTGCGCAGGGCGCAGTGCCCGTCTCGTTCGCCATCTCCGGCAGCCAGTTCAAGATCGGCGCCGACAAGCTCGAGGGCGTGGGCTTCTCGCAGTACGCGGGCGTGGCCACCGCCTCCGACGGCACGGAGCACCCCGCCGCAATCGCGAACATCGAGGACGCGAAGCTCTACAACCTGTGCCAGTCGGTCGTCGAGGAGACTCCGCTCGGCAAGGTGGGCATCCTGATCTCCGCCGGCACCGGCAAGGAGCCCGCGAAGGCCACCGACCTGCAGATCGGCATGAGCGACCTCTCGGGTACCGCTGTCTTCAAGAACATCCGCATCGGTGTCGACGCCTCCACCGTGAACACGGCCAAGCAGGGCGACTCGGGCGACTTCGCCATGGACTCCGACTCGATCGACATCGACGGTCTCCAGCAGGTGTCGTGGAGCACGCAGGCCGCCGTCTTCCAGCTGACGGACCTCAGCCTCAAGATCACGGACGGCACCGAGTGCTTCTAAGTTCGGATGATGGCCAGGCGAGCGCCGGCCGCCCCGGACTTCGCACGAAGCTCGCTGACTGGCGCAGGGACTTCCGACCCTGGCGCAAGCAGCGGCCGTTCGTCGGGGGTGTGCTGGTAGCGCTCGCTGGTCTGGAGATGCTCCTGTCCGGCCCGATCAAGCTGGACCAGCTCGGCATGAACGTCGTGCTGCAGTTCGGTGTCGAGGGGGCACAGGCGACGATCCTTCCGCTCACGCTCGTGCTGCTCGGGATCCTGTCGATCGCCCAGCCCGTGCACCGGATCTTCTACGGCGTGATCGCGCTCGCTATCTCCGTCTACTCCATCGCCGGGGTGAACCTCGGCGGCTGGGTGGTCGGGTTCCTGCTCGGCGTGATCGGTGGCGTCGTCGTCGTGTCCTGGGCACCACCCGACGCGGACGCGGAGGGCGAGGAGGCGGAACCGGCGGGCGAGGGCACCGACACGGATGCCGGTACCGCTGGCGATGCCACCTCCGAGACGGACGCCGAGACCGGTGCCGAGACCGGAGAGGCCGCGGACGCCCCGGCGTCGGACACCCCCGCAGCGGCCTCCGCCGTCCCCGACTCGGACGGCGACGCGCCGCGCGCAGATCGCGAGCCCGCCCCGGACACCGAGGCGATCCCACAGGTGGAGACGCTCAGCTCAGCGCTGCGCGCCCTGTCCCAGAAGTCCGCGGCGGTGGTGGTCGCGAGCGCGATGGCGCTCGGCGGCATGAGCCTGCCCGCCTCCGCGGCGGACGCCGGGGCTCAGCAGGACGACTCGTTCTGGTGCGTGGTCTTCGGCGCGTGCGACGACGACGGCGGCACGACCGACCCGTCCGCTTCCCCGACGCCGAGCACGTCGGACCCGGGCGGCTCCCAGCCGGGCGCCGGTGCGGGGGAGGACCCGGTCGGGGACGCCGTGGACGACGTCACCGACGGCGTGACCCGCCCCAGCGACGGGTCGGACGGCGCGGCCGGGGACGGGAAGGCCGGCGACGCGGCCGACGGTGACGCGGGCGGGACCGAGAACGACGACAGGTCCGAGTGCGAGGAGCCGACGCAGGACGGCGAGGTGCCGCCGGAGGCGGAGGGCAGCGCGCCGTCCGACCCCTGCGGCGAGATCGACCCGCAGGAGACGATCGAGGAGGCGCTGCACACGGAGCTCGGCACCTGCGTCAAGGTGAGCTTCGGCGGCAAGTACGACCTCAACATCGACCTGCCCGGCCAGTGCGGGGCCAGGGAGGACGACTCGGTCTTCTCGGTCCCGGCCGACCTGGAGAGCCGGGACCTGACGATCCCGCTCACCGGCATCAACGGCATCGGCCTGGCGAACGTGCCGGTCAAGAACAACGGGGACCGCAGAGACGCCATCAAGGTCTCGGCCGACAAGGTCGTCGTCGACGGCTTCTGGCTCAAGTCCTATGCCTACGACCACGGCACGACGGCGGGCACGGACACCAGGGCGAACTTCGTGTCGCTCGAGGGCAACGCCCACATGTACGTGTCGTCGATCCACGCGAACCTGCCCGACGGGCAGGACCTCCTGGAGGTGGCCACGAAGGTCCTCGAGGGCGCCTCGCTCATCGAGCTCCTGCTGACCGCCACGGACGCCCGGATGGGCTTCATCGGCGCGACGTCCGACGTCCAGGTGTGGGACAGCTTCCGCGAGCAGGTCTGGGGCGACCCGACCAACCCGATCGGCAAGGGCCCGACAGCCGGCACCCCCTGACCGAACACGTTGAGTGCGGGGTATCTGTTGGTCAGGAGCGGCTGATCCAACAAATACCCCGCACTCAACGCGTCAGGGCGTAGCGCATCGGTTCCAGCTTTGCCTCCGACTCCGCCAGCTCCGCCTGCGGGTCGGACGCCGCGACGATGCCGCAGCCCGCGAACAGCCGGATGTGCCGGCTGTCCGTCGGCGAGATCTCGGCGGAGCGCAGGGCGATGCCCCACTCGCCGTCGCCGTCTGCCCCGACCCAGCCCACCGGCCCGGCGTACCGGGCGCGGTCCAGGCCCTCGATCTCGCGGATGAGGCTGCGGGCGGCCGTGGTCGGCGTACCGCAGACGGCGGCGCTCGGGTGCAGTGCCGCCGCCAGCGAGAGCGACGACGGCGGTCGCGGGCCCGCCGGGTTCTGGTCCGTCAGCACGCCCGTCACGTCGGTCGCCAGGTGCATCACGTTCGGCAGGTGCAGCACGAACGGCGCCTCTGGCACGTTCATCGACGAGCAGAACGGCTCTAGCGCGGCGGCGACGGAACGCACCGCGAACTCGTGCTCCTCCAGGTCCTTCGAGGAGCGCGCGAGCTGGGCGGCGTGCAGCAGGTCGGCGTCGTCCCCGTCCCGCACCGCGCCCGCACTGCGCTGTGGCTGCACGGTGGTGGGCAGGGGAGCGGGGTCGGCCTCGACGCCCCGGCCGTGCTCCCGGCGGATCGTGCCCGCCAGCACGCGCGAGGCGACCAGCCCCTTCTCGCTGCGGACCAGCAGCTCCGGCGTCGCGCCGACCATGCCGTCCACGCTGAACGCCCAGCAGGCGTCGTACGCGGACGCGAGGCGGCCGAGCAGGTGGCGGGTGTCGATCGGGTGCTCGGCGGTCGCGACGACGTCGCGCGCGAGCACCACCTTCTCCAGCTCGCCGCTCTGGATCCGGGCTACGCCTTCCGCGACGACGGCCGGCCAGTCCGCCGCGCCCACGGCGCCGTCGGCCAGCACCACCCTGCCCGGCTCGACGACGGGCTGGTGCGGGTAGGCGGACAACAGGTCCTCACCCACCGGGGCGGACCGGTCGCCCACCAGCGAGATCGTCGTCATCCAGGCGCGGTCGCCCCGCCGTCCGACGACGACGCGCGGGACGATCAGCGCGCCGCTCGCCCGCGCCGGGTCCTCGGACTCGTCGCCGGGCGAGACGTCGTCGAAGGCGAAGCTGCCGAACGCGACCAGGCCGCTGCCGGGCAGGGTCACGTCGTCGTGCACGACGGCGCGGTCGAGCACCTGGCGCCACGCGTCGTCGGCGTCGGCGAAGCGGCCGGGTCCGAACGTCTCGAACCGCAGCGCCTCGCCCCAGCCCACGAGGCCGTCGCCGTGCCGTACCCAGGCGAGGGCGTGGGTGTCGGGGAGCCGGTCGACGAGAGCGGTCGGCGTGTCCGGCAGGTCATCGATGGCGACGGTGCGGACGACGAGCTGTGGGCCCTCGGGCGCGCCCCGCGGCGTGTCGTCGGACGGAGGCGGGGCCTCGGCCACCCAGGTGTCGTACACGGTGGTACCGGTGGGCGTGCCGGGGACGCCGGGTGTGCCGGGGGTCCCGCCGGCAGGTGAAGCGATCATCATCCTCAGGATAAGCGCGGGTGCGCCCGTCGGATGCGCCCCGTAGCGGAGGTCACAGTGGCGCGGCCGCCCGCCCGGGGAGCCTGGACCTGGTGTGGTCGGCAGGTTCGGTGCCTGGACCTGGTGTGGTCGGCAATATGTCAGGTGGTCGGTAGCCCGGGCTGCCGATTACCTGACGGATTACCGACCACATGGCCTTGTGGCCTCGTGCGGCGCACGGGGTCTCGTAGGGCGCGGGTGCGCGGTCGGGGCGTGAAACTATGGCCGTATGTCCCGCGCAAGCCTGGAAAAGAAGCCGGCCGAGGTCGCGTCGATGTTCGACGGGATCGCCGCCCGCTACGACCTGACGAACGACCTGATCTCGATGGGCCAGGACCGGCGCTGGCGCCGGCTCACGGTCGAGGCGGTCGCCGCGATGCCTGGCGAGCGTGTGCTCGACCTCGCCGCAGGCACCGGCACCAGCAGCGAGCCCTTCGCCGCCGACGGCGCGTTCGTGGTCCCGTCCGACTTCTCGACCGGCATGCTGCAGGTCGGCAAGGAGCGCCGGCCGGACCTGCCGTTCGTCGCGGGCGACGCCATGCGCCTGCCGTTCGCCGACGCGTCCTTCGACGCGGTGACGATCAGCTTCGGCCTGCGGAACGTCGCGGACACCGGTGTCGCGCTGCGCGAGATGCTGCGCGTGGTCCGGCCCGGCGGACGCGTGGTGATCTGCGAGTTCTCCACACCCACCTGGGCGCCGTTCCGGAAGGTCTATCAGGAGTACCTGATGCGCGCGCTGCCGCTGGTGGCGAACGCCGTGACCCGCGAGAAGGGCTCCTACGACTACCTGGCCGAATCCATCCGGACCTGGCATACCCAGGTCGAGCTCGCGCGCCTGCTGCTCGACGCCGGCTGGGAGCACGCTGCCTACCGCAACGTCAGCGGCGGCATTGTGGCCCTCCACCGGGCGGTCCGCCCGGCCTGAGCCTGCGGCGACCAAGAAGTCCGCCTCGAGCATGCAATCACGCATGTCCCCACGTCCGGGACCATGCCAGATCGCATGCTCGAGGCGGACTTCTTGGTCGTTCGGCAGACCAGGGCGGCACGACCCCAAAGTAAGGGGAACCTTCCTACACAATCCCCCCTAAGTGTGGCTAGGGTGTCGGTGTTGTGACAGGGTTCACAAGGGCTTGTCAGGAAGCCCTGATCAACACCGCACAGCAGGGTCAGCACCGACCGGCAGCGGGTTCCCAACGGGGGTGAACGTGCATACAGCAAGACGCGACGACGCGGACGTCATCGTGGTGGGCGCCGGTCCGGCCGGCTCGTCCACCGCGCACTGGTGCGCGGCCGCGGGTCTTGACGTGCTGCTCCTGGAGAAGGGCGAGTTCCCGCGCGACAAGATCTGCGGCGACGGCCTGACGCCGCGCGCCGTGGCCGAGCTGGTCCGCATGGGGGTCCCCACCCGCGAGGAGGACGGCTGGATCCGCAACCGCGGCCTGCGCGTGCACGGCGGTGGCCGCTCCTACGAGCTGGACTGGCCGAGCCTCACGACCTACCCGGGCTACGGCATGGCGCGTACCCGGATGACGCTGGACCACACCCTGGCCCAGCACGCGCAGGCGAGCGGCGCGAAGCTGCTGCAGCGCACCAAGGTCACCGGACCGGTCCGCGCCGACGACGGCCGCGTGGTCGGCGTCACCGCCCAGCCGCTCGACGCCCGTGGCCGTGCCGAGGGGCCCGTGCAAGAGCTGCGGGCCCCGGTAGTGGTCGCGGCCGACGGCGTCAGCTCGCGCTTCGGGCTCGCCGTCGGGCGCGAGCGGCGCGCCGACCGGCCCATGGGCACCGCCGTGCGGGCCTACTACCGCACCCCGCGCCACGAGGACCCGTTCATGGAGTCCCACCTCGAGCTGTGGGACGGCGAGCCGGGCAAGAGCGCCCTCCTGCCCGGCTACGGCTGGATCTTCCCGCTCGGCGACGGCACGGTGAACGTGGGCCTCGGCAGCGTGCACTCCACGCCCGCGCGCCAGTCCAAGGCGGGCATCGACTACCGGCGCCTCATGGAGACCTGGCTCGCCAAGAGCGCGCCGGAGGGCTGGGACCTGCTGCACGAGCCGGAGCGCGGCCCGATCCGCGGCGCGGCCCTGCCCATGGGTTACAACCGCGGCCCGCTGTACGCGGACGGCGTGCTCCTGGCCGGCGACTCCGCCGGCATGGTGAGCCCGTTCAACGGCGAGGGGATCGCCTACGGGCTGCAGGCCGGCCGGGTCGCCGCGGACGCGATCAGCCAGGCCCGCCACAAGCGCACCGACGCGGCCCGCGAGGCCACGCTCGGTACCTACGCCGACCGCATGCGCGAGGACCTCGGCGGCTACTACACGCTGGGCCGCTGGTTCGTGCGGCTCATCGAGCACCCCGAGATCATGCGCCTGTGCGTACGGCACGGGCTGCCGCGCAAGGTCGTCATGCAGTTCACGCTCAAGCTCCTGTCCGACTGCTACGAGCCACAGGGCGGCGACTGGGTCGACCGTGTCATCGCCGGCCTGACCAGGGTGGTCCCGAGCTCATGAGCAGTATTCCCGCGAGCAGTGTCCCCACGCTGCGCAGCACGTATCCGAAGGGCACGTCGTCCATGAAGGGCACAGCATGAACCCCTACGTACCCATCCTGATCCTCATGGCGATCGGGGCGGTCCTGGCGCTCGGTGGTGTCGCCGCGAGCGCCGTCATCGGTCCCAAGCGCTACAACCGGGCAAAGCTCGATTCGTACGAGTGCGGCATCGAGCCGACGCCGCACGCGGTGGGCGGTGGGCGACTGCCGATCAAGTACTACCTGGTGGCGATGACATTCATCGTCTTCGACATCGAGGTCGTCTTTCTCTACCCGTGGGCCGTCGACTTCACGACGCTCGCGACGTTCGGTCTGGTGGCGATGCTGGCGTTCCTGGCGTTGATCACCGTGCCGTTCGTCTACGAGTGGCGCCGCGGCGGATTCGACTGGGTCTGACCAACGACTTCATGCGCGGCGCCGCCAGGTGCCGTGCAGCGACGCCGGGCTGGTCCCGGCAGCAAGGAGGGGACATGGGTGTCGAGGAAGCACCGTCAGGTTTCCTGCTGACGACGATCGAGGATCTCGCCGGGTACCTGCGCAAGGCTTCGGTGTGGCCGGTCACGTTCGGCCTGGCCTGCTGCGCCATCGAGATGATGGCGGCGGGTGCGTCGCGGTTCGACCTCTCGCGGTTCGGCATGGAGGTGTTCCGTGCGTCGCCGCGGCAGGCCGACCTGATGATCGTGGCGGGCCGGGTGAGCCAGAAGATGGCCCCGGTGGTGCGCCAGGTGTACGACCAGATGAGCGAGCCCAAGTGGGTGCTCTCGATGGGTGTGTGCGCGTCGTCGGGCGGGATGTTCAACAACTACGCGATCGTGCAGGGTGTCGACCACGTGATCCCGGTCGACATCTACCTGCCCGGTTGTCCGCCGCGCCCGGAGATGCTGATCAACGCGATCCTCGGGCTGCACGACCAGATCCAGAGCGCGCCGCTCGGCGTGAACCGGGTCGAGGCGGCGCGCGCGGCGGAGGCCGCCGCGATGGAGGCCACGCCCACCTTCGAGATGAAGGGTCTGCTGCGATGAGCGACGTCACGCCGGGCGGTGACCAGAAGAACGTCGCGGTCCAGCCGCCCGAGGGTGCCGCGACCCTCGAGCTCGTCGAGGTGAAGCGCGGGATGTTCGGCGTGGACGGTTCCGGCGACACGTCCGGCTACGGCGGCCTGGTCACCCCGGTGGCGATGCCCGCCGCGTCGTCGCGCCCGTACGGGAACTGGTTCGACCAGGTGATCGACGTCCTGACCGAGGTGCTGGACGAGGCGGGCGTGCCGCCTCAGCAGGCCATCGAGAAGGTGGTCGTGGACCTGCACGGTGCCGACAGCGCGGACGCTCAGCAGGCGGAGCTGACGATCGACGTCGCCCGCGAGCACCTGGTCGCCGTCTGCCAGGCGCTGCGGGACGACCAGGACCTGCGGTTCGAGCTGTCGCTCGGGGTGAGCGGCGTGCACTTCCCGCACGACGCCGGCCGGGAGCTGCACGCGGCCTACCACCTGGCCTCGATCACGCACTCGCGCCGGCTGCGGCTGGAGGTCACGGCGCCCGACGAGGACCCGCACATCCCGTCGACCACCTCCGTGTACCCGTCCAACGACTGGCACGAGCGCGAGACCTACGACTTCTTCGGGATCGTCTTCGACGGCCACCCCGCCCTGACCCGCATCGAGATGCCGGACGACTGGGTGGGCCACCCGCAGCGCAAGGACTACCCGCTCGGCGGCATCCCCGTCGAGTACAAGGGGGCCACGGTGCCCCCGCCGGACACGAGGAGGAGCTACTGATGAGCGCTCCGACAGACCACCGGCCGCACGCCGCACCGCATGCGACCAGGCCCGCCGGGAACGAGGACATGTCGTCGACGGTGCGTGCGTTCGAGGCGTACGGCGACGGCGACTGGGACGACATCGCGCGCGAGGCGATCGGCGAGGAGCGGATCGTCGTCAACATGGGGCCGCAGCACCCGTCCACGCACGGGGTGCTGCGCCTGATGCTGGAGATCGACGGCGAGACCGTCACCGAGGCCCGCGCCGGCATCGGCTACCTGCACACGGGCATCGAGAAGAACATGGAGTTCCGGACGTGGACGCAGGGCACCACGTTCTGCACCCGCATGGACTACGTGGCGCCCCTGTTCCAGGAGGCCGCCTACTGCCTGGCGGTGGAGAAGCTCCTCGGCATCACCGACGACGTGCCTGAGCGCGCCTCCGTGATCCGGGTCCTGATGATGGAGCTCAACCGGATCGCCTCCCACCTGGTCTGCCTCGGCACCGGCGGCAACGAGATGGGCGCCACCACCGTGATGACCGTCGGGTTCACCGCCCGCGAGGAGATCCTGCGCCTGTTCGAGGCCGTGACCGGTCTGCGCATGAACCACGCGTACATCCGCCCCGGCGGCGTGGCCGTCGACATCCCGGAGGGGTTCACCACCCAGGCCCGCGCCGCGCTGAAGAACGTGCGCGGGTACCTCAAGCAGCTCACCGACCTCATGCTCGCCAACCCGATCTTCAAGGCGCGCCTGACGGACGTCGGCGTGCTCAACCTCTCCGGGTGCATGGCGCTCGCGATCACGGGACCGGTGCTGCGCTCCACCGGCCTGCCGTACGACGTCCGCAAGGACAACCCGTACTGCGGCTACGAGACGTACGACTTCGACGTCCCCACCGCGAAGGGCGCCGACTGCTACGACCGCGTGGTGCTCCGCATCGAGGAGTGCTACCAGTCCCTGAAGATCGTCGAGCAGGCCATGGAGCGCCTCGACCGCACGGAGGGCGAGCCGGTCATGGTGGCCGACAAGAAGATCGCCTGGCCCGCCCAGCTCGCCGTCGGCGGCGACGGGCAGGGCAACTCGCTGGAGCACATCAAGAAGATCATGGGCACCTCCATGGAGGCCCTGATCCACCACTTCAAGCTGGTCACCGAGGGGTTCCGCGTCCCGGTCGGCCAGGCGTGGCAGACCGTGGAGCACCCGCGGGGCGAGCTGGGCGTGCACGTCGTGTCCGACGGCGGCACCCGCCCCTACCGCGCGCACTTCCGCGACCCCTCGTTCAACAACCTCCAGGGCGTGTCCGTGATGTGCGAGGGCGGCCAGGTGGCCGACGTCGTCGTCGCGGTCGCGTCGCTGGACCCCGTGCTGGGAGGTGTGGACCGATGACATCGCAGGTCGAGCCTGTCGAGGCCAAGACAAGGACACGCTACGAAGGGGAGACCCTCGCAGCGCTGACCGCCGACGCAACGGCGATCATGGAGCGCTACCCGGACCCCCGCTCCGGCCTGCTGCCGATGCTGCACCTCGTGCAGTCCGTCGACGGCTACGTGAGCCGGGACGGCATCCTCTTCTGCGCCGAGATGCTCGGCATCACCGCGGCGGAGGTCTCGGCGGTCGCCACCTTCTACACCCAGTACAAGCGGCACCCGAACGGCACCTACACCGTCGGCGTCTGCACCAACACGCTGTGCGCGGTGATGGGCGGCGACGCCATCTTCGACGAGCTGAGCGACCACCTCGGCGTCGGGCACGACGAGACCACCGACGACGGCGCGATCACCCTCGAGCGCGTCGAGTGCAACGCGGCCTGCGACTACGCGCCCGTCGTGATGGTCAACTGGGAGTTCTTCGACAACCAGACCCCCGAGACGGCGACGGCGCTCGCGGACAAGCTGCGTCTCGGCGAGGACGTCGCCCCGACCAGGGGCGCCAGGTCGGTGTGCTCGTTCAAGCAGATGAGCCGCGTCCTGGCCGGGTTCTCCGACGGCCGCGCCGACGAGGACGCGGGCACGGGCGAGCCGACGCTCGCTGGGCTGCGGATCGCCCGCGAGCGCGGCTGGACCGCCCCGGAGGGTGCGTCGGCGTCGCCGGACGAGCCGGGCGAGACCATCACGGGCGAGCCCGGGTCGAGCGCCGCCCGCAAGCCCACGACGCCGGCGGACACCGAGGTCGGCAAGGACAAGAAGCCCGGAGAGGACGCGAAGTGACCCTCACACCGGTACTGACCGACACGTGGGACAAGGACCGCTCGTGGCGCCTTGCCACCTATGAGCGCGCCGGCGGGTACGCCGGCCTCAAGAAGGCCCTGAAGACGGAGCCGGCCGAACTGGTCCAGGCCGTCAAGGACTCCGGCCTGCGCGGCCGCGGCGGTGCGGGCTTCCCCACGGGGATGAAGTGGGGCTTCCTGCCTCCGCCCGACGGCGGCCCGCGCTACCTGGTCGTCAACGCGGACGAGTCCGAGCCGGGCACCTGCAAGGACATCCCGCTGATGCTTGCGAGCCCGCAGCACCTGATCGAGGGCGTCGCGATCACGAGCTACGCGATCGGCTGCGACCACGCGTTCATCTACGTGCGCGGCGAGGTGCTGCACGTCTACCGGCGGCTGCTGAACGCCGTCGAGGAGGCGTACCGCGCGGGGTACCTGGGCAAGAACATCCAGGGCTCGGGGTACGACCTCGACGTCACCGTGCACGCGGGGGCCGGCGCCTACATCTGCGGCGAGGAGACGGCGCTGCTCGACTCGCTGGAGGGCCTGCGCGGCCAGCCGCGGCTCAAGCCGCCGTTCCCCGCCGTCGCCGGCCTGTACGCGCGACCCACCGTGGTGAACAACGTGGAGTCCATCGCGTCGGTCCCGGCGATCGTGGCCAAGGGCGCCGACTGGTTCTCCTCGATGGGCACCGAGAAGTCGCAGGGCCACGGTCTGTTCTCCCTGTCGGGGCACGTCACGAAGCCCGGCCAGTACGAGGCGCCGCTCGGCATCACGCTGCGCGAGCTGCTCGACCTGGCCGGCGGCGTCCGCGCGGGGCACGAGCTGAAGTTCTGGACCCCTGGCGGCTCCTCCACGCCGATCTTCACGGCCGAGCACCTCGACGTCCCGCTCGACTACGAGTCCGTGGGCGCCGCCGGGTCGATGCTCGGCACGCGCGCGCTGCAGATCTTCGACGAGACCGTGTGCGTGGTCCGGGCGACGAGCCGGTGGACCGACTTCTACGCGCACGAGTCGTGCGGCAAGTGCACGCCGTGCCGCGAGGGCACGTACTGGCTCAAGCAGGTGCTGCACCGCATCGAAAGCGGAGACGGCCAGGACGGCGACCTCGAGCTGCTGCTCGACCTGTGCGACAACATCCTGGGCCGCGCGTTCTGTGCCCTGGGTGACGGCGCCGTCTCGCCGATCACCTCCAGCATCAAGCTGTTCCGCGAGGAGTACCAGGCGCACATCGACGGGCACGGCTGCCCGTTCGACCCGAGCGCCTCGGCACTCTTCCCGTACACCCCCAAGACACGCACTCCTGGCACCCTCGCGGGCGCCGGCGCGGGAGGTCACCGATGACCGTCACCACGAACAAGACCGAGGCCGAGGCCGCACCGGTCGAGCTGGTCACCTTCACCATCGACGGCACGGAGGTGAGCGTCCCCAAGGGCACGCTGATCATCCGGGCCGCCGAGCAGGTCGGGATCCAGATCCCGCGGTTCTGCGACCACCCGCTGCTCGCTCCGGCCGGCGCGTGCAGGCAGTGCCTCGTCGAGGTCTCCATGCCGGACCGCGAGGGCAACGTGCGGCCCATGCCGAAGCCGCAGGCGTCCTGCACGATGACGGTCGCGCCAGGGATGATCGTCAAGACGCAGCACACCTCCGCCGTCGCGGACAAGGCGCAGCAGGGGGTCATGGAGCTGCTGCTCATGAACCACCCGCTGGACTGCCCGGTCTGCGACAAGGGCGGCGAGTGCCCCCTGCAGAACCAGGCGATGTCGAACGGCCGCGCCGACACGCGGTTCGTCGACGTCAAGCGCACGTTCCCCAAGCCGATCGCCCTGTCCACGCAGATCCTGCTGGACCGGGAGCGGTGCGTGCTGTGCCAGCGCTGCACCCGGTTCAGCGAGGAGATCGCCGGCGACGCGTTCATCGCGCTCCAGGACCGCGGCGCCCACCAGCAGATCGGCCGGTTCGACGAGGACGTGCTCGGGTTCGCCGGGGCCGAGTCCAGCACCGGTCCGGTCGACCGCCCGGTCGGCGAGGCCACCACTGACACCTCCGGGCGGCCGTTCTCCTCCTACTACTCCGGCAACACCGTGCAGATCTGCCCGGTGGGCGCGCTCACCGGGGCGGGCTACCGCTTCCGGTCGCGGCCGTTCGACCTGGTCAGCACGGAGAGCATCGCCGAGCACGACTCCTGCGGCTCGGCGATCCGGATCGACCACCGCCGCGGCCAGGTGCTGCGCCGCCTGTCGGGCGAGGACCCGGTGGTCAACGAGGAGTGGATCACCGACAAGGACCGCTTCGCGTTCACCTGGCAGACCGCGGCGGACCGCATCACCACGCCGCTGGTCCGGGAGGGCGGGACGCTGCGCCCCGCGTCCTGGGTCGAGGCCCTCGAGATCGCCGCGGCCGGGCTGGCCAAGGCCAGGCAGGCCGGCGGCGTCGGCGTGCTGCCCGGTGGCCGGCTCACCGTCGAGGACGCCTTCGCCTGGTCGCGCTTCGCGCGCACGGCGCTCGGCACCAACGACGTCGACCAGCGCGCTCGCGTGCACTCCGCCGAGGAGGCCGCGTTCCTGGCCCACGTCGTGGCCGGGTCGGGCGTCGGCGTGACGTTCGGTGACCTGGAGCAGGCGCCCGCTGTGCTGCTCGTCGGCCTGGAGGCCGAGGAGGAAGCTGGCATCACGTTCCTGCGGCTACGCAAGGGCACGCTGGGGACGGCGAAGACGAAGGTCTTCTCGGTCGCCCCCTACGCCACCCGCGGCCTGACCCGCATGGACGGCACGCTGCTGCCTGCCGCGCCCGGCACCGAGGCGGAGTGGCTGACCAGCCTCACCACGAGCCTCGCCCCCGAAGGCTCCGGTATCGACACCGGCGCGCTGGCCCAGCCGGGCGCCGTGATCCTCGTGGGCGAGCGCCTCGCGGGCTCGCCGGGCGCCTACGCGGCGGCCGTCGGCCTCGCCGAGGCGACCGGCGCACGGCTCGCCTGGATCCCCCGCCGTGCGGGGGAGCGCGGCGGCGTCGAGGCGGGCCTCCTGCCCGAGCTGCTGCCGGGCGGTCGCCCGGTCGCCGACGCGGCAGCGCGCGCCCAGATCGAGGAGGCCTGGGGCGGGAACGTCCCGGAGACCCCTGGCCGGGACACCGCCGGCATCCTCGCCGCGCTGACGGACGGCGCGCTGGGCGGGGCGATCGTCGGCGGCGTCGAGCTCGCCGACCTGCCCGACCCGGCCGCCGCACGTGCGGCGCTCGACGCAGCCGGGTTCGTCGTGAGCCTGGAGGTGCGGGCCTCGGAGGTGACCGAGCGGGCCGACGTCGTGCTGCCCGTCGCGCCGCCCGTCGAGCGTGCCGGCTCGTACTGGAACTGGGAGGGCCGCGTGCGGTCCTTCGGCGCGGCGCTCGAGTCGAGCGCCCTGCCCGACCACCGCGTGCTGCACGTGCTGGCCCAGCACCTCGGCGTGGACCTGCAGGCGGCGTCGCCGACCGAGGCCCACCTCTCCATCGCCATGACGCAGCGCGGCACCTGGTCCGGGGACCGGCTGCAGGTCCGGGCCGGCGCTCCGGCGGCACCGCCCCAGGTCGGAGCAGGACAGGCGGTGCTCGCCACCTGGCGTCTCCAGCTCGACGTGGGGCGCGGCCAGGACGGCGAGCAGTTCCTCGCCGGCACGGCCAAGCAGCCCGTCGCGCGTCTGTCCGCCGCCACGGCGGCCGGCTTCGGTGTGGCCGACGGCGACCGGGTCACCGTCAGCACGCAGCGCGGCGCCATCGGCGTACCCGCGGTCGTGACCGACGGCATGGTCGACGGCGTCGTGTGGCTGCCGCTCAACAGCGCGGGCTGCCGGGTGCACGAGACGCTCGGTGCGGCGGCAGGCGACCTCGTCACCGTCGCCCCCCACGTGTCAGAGACACAGGTCACCCCGGTGACCCGTACGTCTGACAACTCGGAAGGGAAAGCTCTGTGAACCACCTGACTCTGGCTGCCGCGGCGCCTGGGGTGACCGCCGACTTCTCGCAGGAGACCATTTGGGCCTCCATCGTGAAGGCCGTGCTGATCGTGGTGTTCCTGCTGACCAGCGTGCTCTTCGCCATCTGGTTCGAGCGCAAGGTGGTCGCGCGCATGCAGGTGCGTCCCGGCCCCAACTGGCACGGGCCGATGGGCCTGCTGCAGTCGCTGGGCGACGCGATGAAGCTCCTGCTGAAGGAGGACCTGACCGTCACGCGGGCCGACCGGTTCGTGTACCTGCTGGCGCCGATGATCTCGGTGTTCTGCTCGCTGCTCGTGTTCGCGGTGATCCCCTTCGGGCCGAGCCTGTCGTTCTTCTGGACGGACTGGACCACGCCGGCCCAGCTCACCGACTTCCCGGTGGCGGTGCTGTACGTGCTGGCCGCCGCGTCGCTCGGTGTCTACGGCATCGTCCTGGGCGGCTGGGCCTCCGGCTCCACGTACCCGCTGCTCGGCGCCGTGCGTTCGACGGCGCAGGTCATCAGCTACGAGCTCGCGATGGGCCTGTCGCTGGTGAGCGTGTTCATCATGGCGGGGTCGATGTCGACGTCGCAGATCGTGGACAGCCAGACGCAGATCTGGTGGCTCATCCCGCTGGCTCCAGCGTTCGTGATCTACGTGATCTCGATGATCGGCGAGACCAACCGCCTGCCGTTCGACCTTCCTGAGGCCGAGGGCGAGCTCGTCTCCGGTTACATGACCGAGTACTCGTCGATGAAGTTCGCCTGGTTCTTCCTGGCGGAGTACATCAACATGCTCAACGTCTCCGCCGTCTGCGTGACTCTCTTCCTGGGTGGCTGGCGGGCACCGGTGCCCGACGCGTTCCTCGGCGGTGCCCTCAACGAGGGCTGGCTGCCGATCATCTGGTTCCTGGTGAAGCTCTGGGCGGTGATGTTCGTCTTCGTGTGGGTGCGCGGCACGCTGCTGCGCCTGCGCTACGACCAGTTCATGGTCTTCGGCTGGAAGGTCCTCATCCCGGCCGCACTGGGCTGGGTCGTCGTGCTCGCCGTCGTGCAGTGGCTGCAGCGCGTGCAGGGCGTGACCTACCAGCAGTTCATCCCGGTGATCATCGGGGCCGCCGTCGTCTTCATCGCGATCATGTGGTTCTGGCCGGAGAAGAAGGAAGCGCCACCGGGCGCTGACGCGGACAAGGAGCCTGTCGACGCCTTCGCCGGCGGGTTCCCGGTGCCGCCGCTGCCCGGCGAGAAGCTGCCCCCGTCCAAGCGGTTCGGAAAGGAGGTCCATGGTGAGTGAGCACCAGGGAGGCGAGTACCAGCCCCTGCGTCCCACGCCGGGGGCCATCGGGGAGATGTTCGCCCCCGTCGCGGGCTTCGGCGTGACGCTGTCGTCGATGTTCAAGCCCACGGTCACTGAGCAGTACCCGCGCGAGAAGGTACCGACCCAGCGTCGGTTCCACGGCCGTCACCAGCTCAACCGGTACGCCGACGGGCTGGAGAAGTGCATCGGCTGCGAGCTGTGCGCCTGGGCGTGCCCGGCGGACGCGATCTACGTGGAGGGCGCGTCCAACGCGGCCCTGCCGCAGAACGCGGGCCTGGACGTGAACGCGGACGACTCCCACGGGGCCCACATGAGCCCCGGCGAGCGGTACGGCTCCGTCTACCAGATCAACTACCTGCGGTGCATCTTCTGCGGGCTGTGCATCGAGGCCTGCCCGACGCGCGCGCTGACCATGACCAACGACTTCGAGCTGGCCGGCAAGACGCGCGCCGGCATGATCTACGAGAAGCAGGACCTGCTGGCCCCGCTCTCGGAGGGCATGCTGGCCGCGCCGCACCCCATGGTCGAGGGCACCACGGACACCGACTACTACAGCGGTGACGTCCTCGGCCCGACGGCGGCGCAGGTCGACTGGGTCCGCGAGCAGCGGCCGGACGACCCGACGCTGGACGCGGCCGAGGCCGTGACCTCCGGCAAGGCGCCGGCTCCCACGCAGCGGCAGCACGAGCTGCGCCCGGACGAGGGTCCGGGCGCGGCCGAGAAGTCGGCCGGTGCGGCCTCGGTCGGCTCGGTGCGGGTCCTGGCCGACGGTTCGCAGGTGAACGCCGTCGAGACCGGCGCGCGTGAGACCAGCGAGCCCGGCTCGACGTCCGCGGCGGAGCTCACCGGCGGGGCCTCGACCGGCCCGCGCACCGGCACGGAGGTGAGGGCATGACCCCCGCCGGGCTCGAGATCTCGGGCGGCGAGACCGTCCTGTTCTGGGTGATCGCCCCCCTCATGGTCCTCGCCGCGCTCGGCCTGCTGTTCGTGAAGCGGGCGGTGCACGCGGCGATGTGCCTGGTGTTCGTCATGGTCAGCATGGCGATCCTGTACATCGCGCAGGAGGCGCCGTTCCTCGGCGTTGTCCAGGTCGTGGTGTACACGGGCGCCGTGATGATGCTGTTCCTGTTCGTGCTGATGCTCGTCGGCGTCGACGCGTCGGACTCGCTCACCGAGACCATCCGGGGGCAACGCTGGACCGGGCTGCTCATCGGCATCGGCCTCGCGGTGATCCTCGGTGGTGTCGTGGGCCAGGCCGCTTTCCCGCCCGCCCGCGGCCTGGAGGGTGGCGACCCGGATGGTGTGGCCAACCCGCAGGCTCTGGCCCGCGTGCTGTTCGGCGACTACGTGCTGGCCATGGAGGCCGTCGGCGTGCTGCTCGTGACGGCGGCGGTCGGCGCGCTGGTGCTGACGCACCGGCGCCGGCTCACGCCGAAGCAGACGCAGGAGTCGGTGGCCGACAAGCGCATCAAGGCGCTGCCCGACGGCGTGGTGCTCACCCCGCTGCCGCCGCCCGGCGTCTACGCCCGGTCCAACGCGATGGACACGCCGGCGCTCGGCCCGGACGGCGAGCAGGTGCCGCAGTCGGTGTCGCGCGTGCTGCGCATCCGCGGGCAGGAGCGGCCGGCGCCGGAGGGCCCGGCGGTCGTGGTCTCGACAAGCTCTACCCCCGAGACGGAGAGGGACGCCTGATGGACATCACCAACTACGTGGTCCTGGCCGCCGTGCTCTTCGCCATCGGGGCGACGACCGTGCTGCTGCGCCGCAACGCGATAGTCGTGTTCATGGGCGTGGAACTCATGCTCAACGCGACGAACCTCGCCTTCGTCACCTTCGCCAGGATGCACGGCGACGTGACGGGCCAGGTGCTCGCCTTCTTCGTCATGGTCGTCGCCGCCGCCGAGGTCGTCGTCGGCCTCGCCATCATCGTGACGATCTTCCGTACCCGACGCTCGGCCTCGGTCGACGACGTCAACCTGTTGAAGGGCTGAGGGGGAGACAGTGAACGACGTGATCGGGCTCGCCCCCTGGCTGATCGGCATCCCGCTGATCGGCGCAGCGATCCTGCTGCTGGGTGGCAAGGCCACCGACCGCTGGGGCCACTGGCTCGGGGTGGCGGCCTCGGCCGCCTCCGGAGTCATCGGCTTCATCCTGATGTTCCGCATGATCGGCACGCCGGCCGGGGAGCGTTCCGTCGACCACCACCTGTGGACCTGGCTGTCCGCGGGCGGTCTCGACGTGGACCTCGGCCTCCGGCTGGACCCGTTGTCCCTGACCTTCGTGATGCTCGTGACCTTCGTGGGCACGCTCATCCACGTGTACTCAGTGGCCTACATGGACCACGACCCGCACCGGCGCCGGTTCTTCGCGTACCTGAACCTGTTCGTGGCAGCCATGCTGACGCTGGTCCTGGCCGACTCCTACCTGCTGCTCTTCGTGGGCTGGGAGGGCGTGGGTCTCGCGTCCTACCTGCTCATCGGGTTCTGGGACACGGGTCGGCCCTCCGCCCGGGAGAACGCGGTGGCGGCGAAGAAGGCGTTCGTCATGAACCGCATCGGCGACATGGGCCTCATCGCGGCGATGGCGCTGCTGTTCGCGGGCACCGGCGCCCTCGACTTCGCGACCACCCTGTCCGACGACGCCCTCGGCTCGCTGTCGGAGGGCACCACCACGGCGATCGGCCTCTGCCTCCTGCTCGCCGCGTGCGGCAAGTCGGCGCAGTTCCCGCTGCAGGCCTGGCTGGGCGACGCGATGGCCGGCCCGACGCCGGTCTCCGCGCTCATCCACGCCGCCACGATGGTCACCGCAGGCGTGTACCTCATGGTGCGGTCCGGCCCGATCCTCGAGGCGGCGCCGACGGCGCAGCTCGTCGTGGTGATCGTGGGCGCCGTCACCCTGCTCTTCGGTGCCGTGGTCGGTACCGCCAAGGACGACATCAAGAAGGCGCTGGCCGCCTCCACGATGTCCCAGATCGGCTACATGATGCTCGCGGCGGGTCTCGGCCCGGCCGGGTACGCGTTCGCGATCTTCCACCTGCTCACGCACGGCTTCTTCAAGGCCGGCCTGTTCCTCGGGGCCGGCTCGGTGATGCACGCGATGGACGACCAGACCGACATGCGGCGCTTCGGCGGGCTGTCGCGGTTCCTGCCCATCACGTGGATCACGATGGGCCTGGGCTGGCTGGCGATCCTCGGGATCCCGCCGTTCTCCGGCTTCTGGTCGAAGGACGGGATCATCGAGGCGGCGTTCATGCCTGTGGACGGGCAGCCGTGGCGCGCGTGGGTGTTCGGCTCGATCACGGTGCTCGGCGCCGCGATCACCGCCTTCTACATGACGCGCCTGTTCTTCATGACGTTCGGCGGACGCCGTCCGCGCTGGACGGAGAACCAGCACCCGCACGAGGCCTCGCCGCTGATGTGGTGGCCGCTGGTCTTCCTCGGCGTCGGCTCGGCCGCGCTGGGTGCCGTGCTCGGCATCGGTGGCACGTTCGTCACCTGGCTGGAGCCGGTGGTCGGCCACGCCGAGCACCACGAGCCGGTGCTCCCGGTGCCGGTGATCATCACCACCACGCTCGTGGTCGTGGTGCTCGGGGCGCTGCTGGCGTTCCGGATGTACGCGGTCAGCCTCGTGCCGGAGGAGGCGCCGCGCGGCTCCTTCCTGACCCGGGCCGCCCGCAAGGACCTGTATCAGGACGCCGCGAACGAGACACTCGTGATGAAGCCCGGCTTCGGAGTGGCCCGCCTGGTCCAGGTCGGTGACCGCGACGTCGTCGACCGTGGCTGGAACCTCCTGCCCCAGGCGCTGTCCTGGTTCGGCGCGGTGTTCCGGAAGGCGCAGAGCGGTTATGTCCGCTCGTACGCGGCCGGCATGGCGGGGGGCGTCCTCGTGATCGCCGTCGTCGCGTGGCTCGTCGTCGGCCTCGGTGGTGCCCAGTGATCGGAGGAGAGATGTTTCCCTGGCTGACCGTGCTCATCGCATGGCCGCTGGTCGGCGCGGCCGTGGTGGGGCTGAGCGCGCTCGTCCGGTCCCGTACGGGGCCCGCGAGCGCAGGGGTCGGCCTCGCCCGCCCGCTCGCGCTCCTGTTCTCGCTGGTCGAGGTGGCCCTGCTCGTCGGCGCGTTCGTCGCCTTCGACACGAGCGCCGCCGCCGAGCACCAGCTCGGCGCCGTCCACCCGTGGATCCCGCAGATCGGCGTCTCGTACGCGGTTGGGGTCGACGGCGTCGGCCTGCTGCTGGTGGCGCTCTCCGTGGTGCTCGTACCGCTGGTGCTGCTGGCCGCCTGGAAGGAGCAGGGCAGGGACGAGGTCCGGCTGCGCAAGTTCGTCGGTCTCGTGCTGCTGCTCCAGGCCTTCATGGTCGCGGTGTTCGCCGCCCGTGACGTGTTCCTGTTCTACGTGCTGTTCGAGGCCATGCTGATCCCGGCCTACTTCCTCATCGGTGGGTTCGGTCAGGGTGCCGGTCGGCGCAGGGCTGCCGTGAAGTTCCTGATGTTCAGCCTGGGCGGCGGGCTGATCATGCTCGCGGCGGTGATCGCGCTGTACTTCCTCGGCATCGGTGCGGGCATCGACCCGAGCCGGGCGTTCCTCGTGGACGAGCTGGCCGCGGTCGACCTCGGCACCACCGCCGAACGCCTGATGTTCGCCGGGTTCTTCATCGCCTTCGCGATCAAGGCCCCCATGGTGCCGGTGCACAGCTGGTTGCCCGACGTCGCGGGGAATGCCACCCCCGGCACGTCCACCCTGCTGATCTGCGTGCTGGACAAGGTCGGCACGTTCGGCATGCTGACGCTCTGCCTGCCGCTGTTCCCGGAGGCGTCCCGCTGGGCCGCGCCGCTCGTGATCGCGCTCGCCGTGATCTCGGTGCTGTACGGCGCGATCATGGCGATCATGCAGACCGACCTGCTGCGGCTGGTCGGCTGGACGTCGGTGAGCCACTTCGGCTTCATCATCCTCGGCATCTTCACCTTCACACCGCTGGGGACCGCCGGGTCGAGCTTCATGATGCTCAACCACGGGCTGGCGACCGGCGCGCTGTTCCTGGTGGCGGGGTTCCTGATCTCCCGTCACCCGGAGCGGTCGCAGAAGATCTCCGACTACAGCGGCCTGCGGTCGGTCACGCCGGTGCTCGCCGGAACGTTCCTCGTGGCGGGGCTCGCGACGCTGTCGCTGCCCGGCCTGGCCACGTTCGTCAGCGAGATCATGGTGCTGATCGGTGCGTTCGGCGGCTCGCCCGCCGGATCGGCCGGGTGGGCGATCGCCGCGATCCCCGGCGTGGTTCTCGCCGCGATCTACGTGCTGCTGACCTACCAGAAGATCTTCACCGGAGCACCGGCAGCGGGACTCGAGGCCCTGCCCGACCTGCACGTGCGTGAGCGCATCGTCGCGGCACCGCTCGTGGCCGGACTCCTCGTGCTCGGTCTTGTGCCGGGCCTGGCCCTGACCTACGTGAACGCGCCGGCCGAGCAGTCGGTGGCCGTCATGTCGGTCGACGAACCGGCGGACGCCGCCGCGCAGACGGGGAGCGACAACTGATGTTCGAGGCACCTGAGATCGACTGGCTCGCCCTCGCACCGCTGATCGTGGTGCTAGGTGCGGGTGTGGTCGGTGTGCTCATCGAGGCGTTCGTGCCCGCCAGGGCCCGCCGCGTGACCCAGGTCGTGCTGACCCTCGCGGCCCTGGCCGGAGCGTTCGCGTTCATCGCGGTCCTGTGGCCGCAGATCGTGGTCCAGCCCGTGCAGGTCGTGGGTGGCAGTGTGACCCTGACGCCGTTCGCGCTCGGCGCGCAGGGCATCATCGCCGTGCTGGCCTTCCTCGGCGTGCTCGTCGTGGCCGACCGCACGACGACCGGGCAGGACGCGTTCGCACCCGCGGCATCAGCGGTGCCAGGCACCCCGTACGAGGACCTGGCGCGGCGCTCCGGCCTGGAGCAGACCGAGATCTACCCGCTGCTGCTCTTCGCCGTGGGCGGCATGATGCTGTTCGCCTCCACCGACGACCTGATCGTCATGTTCATCGCGCTGGAGGTGCTGTCGCTCCCGCTGTACGTGCTGTGCGCGACGGCGCGCCGGCGTCGGCTCCTCTCGCAGGAGGCGGCCGCCAAGTACTTCCTGCTGGGCGCGTTCGCCTCGGCGCTGTTCATCTTCGGCGTCGCGCTGATCTACGGGTTCGCCGGTACTGTGCGGCTGCTGGAGATCGCCCAGCGGATGCAGCAGGGTGGCCTGCCGCTGGAGGGCATGAGCGTGCTGCTCGTGGCGGGCGTCCTGCTGGTCGTCGTCGGCCTGCTGTTCAAGGTCGGCGCGGTCCCGTTCCACGCCTGGACGCCCGACGTCTACACCGGCGCACCCACGCCGATCACCGGGTTCATGGCGGCGTGCACCAAGGTCGCGGCCGTCGCGGCGCTCGTCGAGGTGCTGTACCGCATCTCGATCGGGGTGGGGGGCATCGACCCGGAGATCATGCGCCAGCTGCAGATCGTCATCGTCGTGGTCGCGATCCTGACGATGGTCGTCGGCACCGTCGTGGGCATCGTCCAGACCGACGTGAAGCGCCTGCTGGCCTACTCGTCGATCGCGCACGCGGGCTTCCTGCTGGTCGGCGTCGCGGGCTTCAACGCTCCGGTGCAGTCGTCGACGCTCTTCTACCTGCTCGCCTACGGCCTCGCGACGATCGGCGCGTTCGGTGTGGTCACGCTGGTGCGCGAGCGCCGGATCACGGCGAGCACCGGCGAGGACAACGGCCCGGTGGGCGAGGGCGACGGCGTGGTGCTCGGCGAGGCGACGGAGATCGCGCAGTGGGCAGGGCTGGGCCGCAAGGCCCCGTGGCTCACCGCCGCGTTCGCGCTGTTCCTGCTGTCGATGGCCGGCATCCCGCTCACCGCCGGGTTCATCGCCAAGTTCGGCGCGTTCACCGGGGCGACGACGGGCGGCCTGTGGTGGCTCGCGGTGCTCGGCGTGCTCGCGTCGGTGGTGGCCGTCGCGTTCTACGTGCGGGTCCTGGTCGTCATGGTGTTCCAGCGGGCGGAGGACGAGCCGGAGCCGTCGGGGGTCTCGACAAGCTCGACCACCGAGGGGACGAGCTCGACCGCCGAGGGGACAAGCTCGACCACCGAAGGGACGAGCTCGACCGCCGAGGGCGAGGGTGCGATCAGCGAGGGTGCGAGCTCGACCAGCGAGGGCGAGGGTGTGGTCTCGGCCGGCGGGGCCGCCACCTTGACCAAGGTGCAGGTCACGGCCGCGCAGCGGATCGTGGTGACCGTCGTGCGGTCTCGCGGACCGGCCGCTGTGGCCATCGCAGTGTGTGCGATCGCGACAGTGATTCTCGGCGTGTTCCCGTCCCCGGTTCTCGGTCTGGTCGAACAGGCAAGTAAGTTCGTGCCGTGACCTCCGTACCGCTGCCGCACCAGACGACGACGGGTACGTCGGCGTCCGCCCCTCCGGCTGCTCCGACCGACCTGCCCGATCCCACCGCGCTCGGCCTGCCGATCGCCGACCCGGAGCTGGCCTCTCGCCTCGCGGAGCGGCTGACCGGGGTCGACAAGGTGCTCCTGGAGGCCGTCGCCAGCACCGACAAGCTGGCCGACGGCGCCTCCCGGCACCTCATCGACGCGGGCGGCAAGCGGTTCCGCCCCCTGCTCACCCTGCTGACGGGTGAGCTGGGGGACGGGTCGGTCCCCGGGGTCGTGGACGCCGCGGTGGTGGTGGAGCTGACGCAGGTCGCGTCGCTGTACCACGACGACGTCATGGACTCCGCGCCGATGCGGCGCGGCGCTCCCGCTGCCCACATGGTGTGGGGCAACTCGGTGGCCATCCTCGTGGGCGACATGCTCTTCGCGCGCGCGTCCGCGCTGGTGGCCGAGCTGGGGCCGGAGGCGGTGATCCTGCAGTCCCGGACGTTCGAGCGGATGTGCCTTGGGCAGCTGCACGAGACGATGGGCCCGGACGACGGCGAGGACCCGGTGGCCCACTACCTCCAGGTGCTGTCCGACAAGACCGCGTCGCTGCTGTCGGCGTCGGCCCGCCTGGGTGCGATGCTCGCCGGAGCGCCGAAGGCCCAGATCGAGGCAGTGGGCGCGTACGGCGAGAAGGTGGGCGTCGCGTTCCAGCTCGCCGACGACGTGCTGGACGTCGCCTCGTCCGGCGAGACGTCGGGCAAGACGCCGGGGACCGACCTGCGCGAGCACGTGCCGACCATGCCGGCGCTGCTGCTGCGGCAGCACGTCGCCTCGGGCGCTGCCACCGACGACGAGCGTGACCTGCTCGCGACGCTCGACGGTGACCTGTCCTCCGACGAGGCACTGAACGCCGCGGTGGAGCGGCTGCGCGCGCACGCGGTGCTGGCCGAGACGCGGGAGCTGGCCGTGCAGTGGGCGCAGGCCGCGTCGGCGGAGCTGGCGCCGCTGCCGGAGGGGCCGGTCAAGGAGTCCCTGGAGCAGTTCGCGCAGGCCCTGGCCGACCGAGCGGTCTGAGGCCCCGGCCGCCCGAGTGCAGACTTAGTCGCGCCCGCATCCGCCGAGTGCAGAGTTCGCTGCGCCTACGGGGCCTCTATCCGCGTCCAACTCTGCACTCGCCGAGTACTGGTGCGACGAAGTCTGCACTCGCGGGGGTCAGGCGGTGTCGAGGCCTGGCGGCAGCACCATCGGGTCGCCGGGCTGCGGTGGTAGGCCCAGGTCGCGCGCGAGCTGTGGCACGAACACCGCGAGTACGTCCCAGGCGACCTCGTCGTTCACCTCGTCGTTTGCGTGGGCCGCTATGTTCCGCATCCCGGCGATCCTGCGCCAGGGCATCTCGGAGAAGTGGTCCCGCACCCGCCCGTGCAGCTTCTCGCAGACGGTCGCGACCTCGATGATCAAGTACGTCGCGGCCGCACGCGTCATCCAGGCGCGCTCAGCGTGAAAGGCTGCGTGGCCGTCGGCCACGATCTCCGCTGACTGCGCAGCGAATCTCGTGAGGTCGCCGAGCCGGCGTCGAGCCTGCTCCGGGTCGTACGGACGCCTGGCCCGGTCAGTTCCGGGTCCGGGGCCGGACGGTGGCCGCACCACCCGTTCGAACCGTGGCGGGCGCCTGCGAGAGTCCGAGCGCCGTCCGCCGGATGTGTACCCACGTGCCGAACTCAAGATCCATGGACCGACGATAACAGCCCTGTTATTGCCCTGCGAAGGATGTTATGAGCTCGGTCAGATGCACCAGTCCTCAGGCCCCGCAACTTCCGCGCATGGGGACCTCTCCCCACCTGCGCCCGCGAACCACTGGCTAGGATGCACCCGTCGAGGGGTGGTTCGTGGCAGACGCGGTCGAGGGCAAGTTCAGGGCAACAACAGGGTTCATCGTGTCCTGGGCTCTGGTGGCACTGTTCAGTGGTGCGCTGGTGGCTCTTGCCTTCCTGCAGGACGGCGAGGCCACGGCGGAGCTCGATCTCAACGACTCCGGCGTCTGGGTCACGCAGACCGCGTCGGGCAAGCTGGGTCGGTTCAACGACGAGGCGGGGGCCCTGGACAGCACGCTCCTGGCCGGATCGTCGACGTTCGACGTCCAGCAGGACGAGGGCCGGGTGCTGCTGACGGACGAGGGAGCATCGTCGGCGAGCCCCGTCGACCCCGCGCACCTGGTGCTCGCGGGCCCCGTCCAGGCGCCGCGGGGCGCCCAGGTCGCGTCCGGCGGGCCGACCACCGCGATCCTCGACCCCGAGAACGGCCGGCTGTGGGTGCTGCCCTTCGACGGCGTGACCGCTTTCGACGCGAAGGAGCTCGATCCGACGGCGGAGCTCGGTTCGGGCGGGCAGCTCGCCGTCGCGACCGACGGGACGGTGTTCGTCGCGGTCCCCTCGGACGGGATGCTGTACCGGGTCGACACCGGTCAGCGGGGCGCACCGGGTGAGGTCATCGAGAGCGAGCTTCCCGTAGCGAAGGACGCCGAGGTGGAGCTCACCGCGGTCGGCGACGAGCCGGTGGTGCTGGACCGGACGGCGTCCGCGCTGGTGCTGCCCGACGGCGAGGTCGTGGACCTGCCCGGCGGCGCCGAGGGGCGGCTGCAGCAGCCGTCGGACGAGCAGCGGTCGGTGGCGGTCGGCACGCCGACCGGGCTCGTCACGCAGCCGCTGGGCGGCGGCGCGGCGACGACGCGCGTGGCCGACGGCGTCCCTGCGGCACCCGTCCAGGTGGGCGCCTGCACGTTCGGTGCCTGGTCGGGTACCGGCCAGGTGGTGCGGGACTGCCCGGGCACGGACCGGGACGTGGACGAGAACCTGGAGGGCGCGGACGGCGAGCTCGCCTACCGGGTCAACCGCGACGTCGTCGTGCTGAACGACGTAGCGGAAGGCACCCTGTGGATGGCCGCCGACGACTTCGAGAAGGTCGACGACTGGGACCTCACGATGCCGGAGGAGTCCGAGGGGGAGCAGACCGAGACGGAGACGACCACACCCGAGCTGGTGGACCAGTTCGTCGCCGAACGGGACAAGCCCAACCGGGCGCCGACGCCGGCGGACGACGACCTCGGGGTGCGTCCGGGGCGCACGACCGTGCTGAACGTGCTGGGCAACGACACCGATCCCGACGGTGACGTGATGACCGTGTCGGTGGCGGGACCGCCCGAGGATGCCAAGGGCATCACCGTGCACCGGGTGCTGGACGGTCTGGCCCTCCAGGCGGACGTGCCGGCGGAGGCGTCGGGCTCGGTCACTCTCACGTACACGGTCGACGACGGCCGTGGCGGCACCGCCGACGCGAAGGTGCGGGTGCGCGTTGTGCCGCCCGGCTCGAACGAGGCGCCGGTCGCCGACGGCGAGCCGGTGCTCCGCGTGGCGCAGGGCGGCGAGGCGACGATCAAGGTGCTGCCCTTCTGGCGCGACCCGGACGGTGACGACCTCGTGCTGTCGAGCGCCGCCACCGGTGACGTCGCCGACGAGGTCCGCTTCCGCCCGGACGGCGCCGTCGAGTTCCGGGACGGCGGCGGCACGACGGGGCGCAAGATCGTGGATCTCACGGTCAGTGACAGCGGCGGCATGGTGGGCGAGGGCAGGCTCCTGGTCGACGTCGTCGCGGCCGAGGAGCCACCGGTCGCCGTCGGTGACCACGTGGCGGTCCCGGCCGGACAACCGGTGACGGTGTACCCGCTGACGAACGACACCGACCCGAACGGCGACCGCCTCCGCCTGGTCGACGTCGGCGAGCAGGCTCCGGCGACGATCACGCCGAACTTCGCGGCGGGCTCGTTCCGGTTCGTGAGCCAGGAGCCGGGATCGTACGACCTGACCTATCAGGTGAGCGATGGCCCGGAGGCGACGCTGGGGCTGGTGCGGGTGGACGTGCTGCCGCCCCCGGAGCAGGACGGCGCCCCCGTGACGGTGACCGACACGGTGCTCCTGCCGGCCAGTGGTTCCGCCCTGGTGGACGTGCTGGCGAACGACACCGACCCGGCCGGCGGTGTGCTCGTCGTGCAGTCGGTGACCCTGCCCGACGGCGCCCCGGTCACCGCGGCGGTGCTGGACCACCACGTGCTGCGCCTCAGCGAGGCCAAACGGCCGGAGGGCCCCGTCACCATCGAGTACACGGCGGCGAACGGCACGGAGACGACCGTCGGGCAGGTGCGGGTGGTGCCGGTGCCTGCCGCGACGAAGCTCCGCCCGCCGGAGGCCGACGCCGACGAGGCGACGGTGCACGCCGGCGACGTCGTGACGATCCCGGTGCTGACCAACGACAGCCACCCCGACGGGCTCGAGCTCACGCTCGCCGAGGAGCTGGTCGAGGAGCCCGAGTCGGGCGAGGCCTTCGTGTCGCAGGACGCCGTGCGGTTCAAGGCGGGCCCCGACCAGGGCGGCACCGTCCACCTGGTCTACGAGGTCACCGACCCCAACGGCCAGAAGGACTCCGCCCAGGTGACCGTGACGGTGGTGGACGACGACGAGAACGTCGCCCCGCAGCCGCCCGACGTCACCGCGCGGGTGCTGGCCGGAGCGAGCACCCGGGTGGCCCTCCCGCTGGAGGGCAGCGACCCCGACGGCGACCACGTGCAGCTCGAGGCGGTCACGTCGGCACCGACGATGGGCACCGTCGACATCGTGGACGGATACCTGGAGTACGCGGCCTCCCCGAACGCCGCCGGGGAGGACCAGCTCACCTACTCCGTCACGGACACGCGGGGCGCTACGGCCACCGGCATGGTTCGCGTCGGGGTGGCGACGCCGCCGCAGGTGAACCAGGCGCCGCTCGCCGTGGACGACGAGGTCTCGGTGCGCCCGGGCCGGACGATCGGCATCGACGCGCTGGAGAACGACTCCGACCCGAACGGCGACCAGGTCGGCCTGGTGCCGAAGTCGTTCGACGGTACGGTCGAGCTGGAGCCGGAGGTCGCGGACGACCTCGTGGTCGTCACCGCGCCCGACGGCGAGGCCACGCACACGTTCTACTACGGCATCGAGGACTCGTTCGCGGCGCGCGCGACCGGCGCGATCACCGTGGAGGTGGCCAGGGACGCGCCGCTGCTGCGCCCGGTCGCGCGGGACGACGCCGTCGCCCCGGAGGACGTCACGTCCTCCACCGTGACCGTGGACGTCACGGGCAACGACCTCGACCCGGACGGGCTCGCCGCTGACCTCGAGGTCACCGTGCCGGGCCAGGGGCCGGACGGCGCCACCGTGACCGACGACGGGGAGATCGCCGTGCCGCTCACGGCTCAGCCGCAGATCATCACCTACGAGGTCACCGACCTCGACGGGCTGACCGGCAAGGCATTCCTGCGGGTGCCGCGGGACGGTACGCTCCCACGGCTCCGCGAGGACCTGGCGCCGGTGGAGGTGGCCGCCGGAGAGCCGACGCCGCTGGACCTCACCGAGTACGTGGTCGTCGCCGAGGGGCGTACGCCGCGGATCACCGACGAGTCGAAGGTCGCGGCCACCGAGGGCGACCACGAGGTCACGGGGCCCGCGGCCGTCACCTACACGGCGTACGAGGACTACTCCGGCCCGGCCGCGCTGACGTTCGAGGTCACCGACGGCTCGGGTATCGACGACCGCGAGGGCCGTACCGCCCTGCTCACGCTGCCCATCACGGTGCTGCCGGGCGAGAACGAGCCGCCCGAGATCACCGGCACGCCCGCGCTGGAGGCCGCGGCGGGCGAGGAGACCGCGCTCGACCTGTCCCGCTTCGTGACCGACCCGGACGGCGACCCGCTCACCGTGACGGTCGACGGCGACACCGGCGGGCTGAGCCTCGCGACCGAGGGCACGACGGTGCTGGCCACCGCGGCTCCGGACGCGCCGAAGGGCACCAGCACCACCGTCGGCTTCACGGTGTCCGACGGCGGGCACCCGCCGGTCGCCGGGCAGCTCACCGTCACCGTCGTGGCGTCGACGCGTCCGCTCGTGCGGGCCACCACCGACGAGGTCCCCGACGCGCACCAGGGTGAGCCGGTCACCGTGGACGTGCTGGAGAACGACGTCAACCCGTTCCCGGAGGATCAGTTGCGGCTCGTCTCGGCCCGGCTCGAGTCCGGCCGGGGCACCGTCGAGACCGCTGGGGACAGCGTGACGGTCACCCCGCCCGACGACTTCCACGGCGTGACGGTGGTGCGCTACCGGGTGGCTGACGCGACCGACGACCCCACTCGTGAGGTCGAGGGAACCGTTCGGGTGACGGTGCTCGGCGCGCCCGAGACGCCGCGTCCGCCGGTCGTCGAGGAGGTGCGGTCCGAGACGGTCGTGCTGAGCTGGGACCCGCCGTCCGACAACGGCGCGGAGATCACCGAGTACCGCGTACGGCCCCGCCGGGGGAGTGCCACCACCTGCCCGACCACCACCTGCACGATCACCGGCCTGACGAACAACCAGACGTACACGTTCACGGTGACGGCGAAGAACGAGGTCGGTACGTCGGGCGAGTCGGGGGCGTCCGAGGAGGCGCGGCCGGACGAGAAGCCGGACCCGCCGGCCGCGCCCAAGCTCGTGTTCGGTGACCGGCTCCTGACGGTGACCTGGCAGAACCGCTCGTACACGGACCGCTCGCCGATCGAGTGCGTCAACCTGGAGATCAGCCCGGCGCCGCCGTCGGGTGCGATCCAGAAGACGTGTCTCGACGGCACGCGGACAGTGTGGGAGGGGCTGCGGAACGGCACTGCCTACACGGTGCGGGTGCAGGCGCGGAACGCGGCGCCCGACCCGTCGGACTGGTCCGACCCGTCGGCGCCCGAGACCCCGGCGGCACCGCCGGACCGTCCCGCCAGGCCGACCGCGTCTCGCCTGGATACCGCGGTGGGCGGGCAGATCGCGGTGCGCTGGACGGAGCCGGTGACCAACGGCGCCTCGATCGAGAGCTATTACCTCACCGTGTTCCAGGACGGGGACAAGAAGGAGACCGTCCGGGTGAACGGCACGTCCAAGAAGTTGCGGAACCTGGACCAGCGGTCGGCCTACCGGTTCACGGTCGTCGCGGAGAACAAGGCCGGGAAGTCTCCGGAGAGCGCGCGGTCCGCGGCGCTGGAGCCGTACGGCACGCCGGTAGTACCCGGTGCCCCGAGCGCGTCGCTGATCAAGGGAGACACGAACGGCAAGGCCCGGGTGAGATGGGGCGAGATCAACACGTTCCGTGGCAACGGCCCGTACTACGAGGTGCGTGCGGACGGCTCGACGGAGAAGCGGGCGGCGGGCTCCCCGTACGACTTCGGCGGCCTGAGAAACGGCCGGAACCACACCTTCGACGTCCGGGCGTGCAACGCGTACGCCTGCTCCGCCTGGACGGACCGGTCGAACGCCGTCAAGCCGTACACGGTGCCGGGCAAGCCCCGCATCGAGTGGACGCGGGACCGCAGCGACGACGGCTACTTCACGCTGTCCCGCGCGACCAACGACGGCGGGGACGACGTCACGGAGACGCAGTGGGTCATGAGCGGCGACTCGAATCGTGAAGGTGTGTCGCCCATCGCGGTCCGGCGCGTCACCGTTCCCACTGCGCCGAACAGGAGCTACACGCTCAGGGCGCGGAGCTGCAACGAGGCGGGGTGCGGCGACTGGGTCCAGAGGTCGGGGACGACGGGCAGCTCCGACGCGAACCGGTCGCTGCGGACGGAGAAGGGCAGCAGCGCAGGGAGCGGTGAGAACTACCTCAGGATCGTGGTGCGCAACGGCAGTCCCGATACGACGTTCGGGGTGCAGTGCCATGCGGACGGCCAGGGCTTCTACCCCGAACGGGTCAACGACGACGGGAGAAGGTTCTTCGCGAACGACGACCGGTTCGGCAACCGGCTCCGGCTGGACTCGAACGGTGCCATCAATGCGGAGATCGCCTGTTCCTGGGGTAGGGCGGGGTCGGACGTCTGGATCAAGACGGGCGCCTGGGGAGACGCCGAGCACATCACCTGGTGACCCGCGCCGCGGAGTTCACCCGGCGTCGGCCTCGGGTTGGACCGACAGAGCCCTACATGCATCTACTCTAACAATGTTAGAGTAAGTGCATGCACGCGGCAGAGGTGGATCAGGCGTTGGCGCTCCCGCCGGACGAGGCCCTGGACGTTCTTGCCCGATTGCCAGAGGGGCAGTGGTTCGAGCGCAAGTCGGGCCGGGTCGACCCGAAGGACCTGGCGATCCCACTTGTGGCGCTCGCGAACGCCGAAGGCGGCTGTGTCGTGGTCGGTCTCTACGACGGCGTGGTCGACGGTGTGCCGCCGGCGCGAGTCAATGCGCTTCGCCAGGCCGCGCAGGACTTCACCCGCCCGGTGGTCCGCGCTCGCGTCGAGGAGATCCGGCTCTCGGACGACAGGCGCGTTCTACTGCTCCGAGTGGATCCGGGGGAGGCTGTCCATGAGACGGCCAAGGGTGACGTCTACCTGCGGATCGGAGACGAGTCGAGGCGGCTCGGCTTCGCGCAACGGCAGGAGCTCGAGTACGACAGGGGCTCCGCGCCGTTCGACGGCACGCGAGCCAGGGTCGGTGTCGATGAGCTCGATCCCATCGAGGTCGGGGCCTACCAGCGTGCCATCGGATCCTCGTCTCCCGACGCGATGCTGCGCGCTCGTGGCCTGCTGACCCGGGACGAAGAACCGACGGTCGCCGCCTATCTCCTGTTCGCCAGGTCACCCCAGATGCTCTTCCCGAACGCGCACGTGCGCGTGCTGCGCTACACGGACGTGGATCGCGGTACCGGCGCGCGGCTCTCGCTCGACGACGACGCGGACATCCGCTGTGAAGGATCCATCCCGCAGCAGATCGACCGCGCGGCCCAGGAGATCGAGAGACTGCTTCATCGTCGAAGGGCGCTCTCGGCCTCCGGACGTTTCGAGGCGTCGGGGATCGTGCCACGCGATGCCTGGCTCGAGGGCCTCGTGAACGCGGTGCTGCACCGTTCCTACAGCATGGTCGGTGACCATGTGCGGGTCGAGCTCTTCCCCGACCGGGTCGAGATATCGAGTCCTGGGCGCTTTCCCGGGATCGTCAACCCGGACCGCCCGCTCGACATCAGCCGGTACGCCCGTAATCCCCGCATCGCGCGTGTGTGCTCGGACCTCGGCATCGCGCAGGAGCTCGGCGAAGGTATTCGACGGATGTTCGACGAGATGCGGAGCAGGGGGCTGACCGACCCGGTGTACACCCAGACGCAGAGTGGCGTGCGGCTGGTCCTGTCGTCGCTCGACATGCTGCCCGAGAAGATCGCCGATCAGCTCTCGCCCGGGGCGCGGCATGTGCTCGACGTGCTGCGCTCCTCGGGCCGCCCGCTGGGCACGGGGCAGGTCGAGGATGCCGCGGGGATAGCTCGTCCGACGGCACTCCGCCACCTGCAGAAGCTGCAGGAGCTGGGAGTTGTCGTCTGGGAGGGGCAGTCGCGGAAGGACCCCAGGGCCGTCTGGCGGATCTCCTGACGCACGGCGGTCGGGCGGTCACCCCGGACGCCAGACAGACTCGTACAATCCGGTCGAACACCATGGGTAGTCCTGCCCACCAAAACTCCAGGACGATTCACCCTTCGTCCCGGTAGGGTGCACCCGTTGCGCCTGTGTGTGCGGTCCGGGTGAACAGACTTCGCTGGAGTAATGAAGAGGAGGACGCATGAGCTTTGTCTCACGCGTGTACGAAAATCGTCGGTCAGCGGCATCGATCGGTGCGGTATCCCTCTTCGGCGTAGGCCTGGTCGCCTTCGCGTTCCTCTACGAAGGCGAGGCGACGGCGGACGTCGAGCTCAACGACTCCGGCGTCTGGGTGACCCAGACGGCGTCGGGCAAGCTCGGCCGGTTCAACTACGAGGCGAAGGCCCTCGACGGCACGCTGCTCGCCAACTCGACCAACTTCGACGTGGAGCAGGACGCGCAGCGCGTGCTGCTGGACAGCGGTGCCGACTCCTCCGCCAGCCCGGTCGACCCGGCGCTGCTGGCGCTCGAGGGCACGATGAAGTTCCCCACCGGAGCGAAGGTCGCGGCGGGTGGTGCCACGACCGCCGTGTACGACGACGAGACCGGCCGGGCCTGGGTCATCCCGTTCGACGGCGCCGTGGCGTTCGACGAGAAGGAGATGAAGCCGGTCCTCAAGGCCGGTCCGGGCGGCCAGATCGCGGTGAGCAACGACGGCACCGTCTTCCTGGCCGTGCCGTCCGACGGCAAGCTCTACACGATCCCCACCGGCACCCAGGGGGTCGCCGAGGAGCCCGAGGAGTCGGAGCTCCCGGTCAAAACCGACGCCGAGGTGCAGGTATCGGCCGTTGGCGACGAGCCGGTGGTGCTGGACCAGTCGACCGGGACGCTGGTGCTCCCCGGCGGTGACACGGTGAAGATCGAGGACGGCGCGCAGGGCGTGCTCCAGCAGCCCTCCGACGACGCGCCCAACGTGGCGCTCGCCACGACCAAGGGCCTCGTCACCCAGCCGCTGGGCGGCGGGGAGGCGACCACGCGCACGGCGTCCGGCCAGCCGTCCGCGCCCGTGCAGCTCAGCGGGTGCACCTTCGGTGCATGGTCCGGTTCCGGCCAGGTGGTTCGCGACTGCCCGGGCCCGGACAACGACGTCGACCAGGTGCTCGAGGGCGTCGACGCCACCGCGAGCCTCGTCTACCGCGTGAACCGGAACGTCATCGTGCTGAACGACGTCGCGGACGGCTCCCTGTGGATGGCCGCCGACGAGTTCGAGAAGGTCGACGACTGGGACCTGAAGATGCCGGAGGACAAGGAAGGCGAGAAGACCGAGTCCGAGGACACCACACCTGAGCACGTCGACCAGTTCGTGGCCAAGCGTGATCAGGCGAACCGCCCGCCCGAGCCCAAGCCGGACACGTTCGGCGTGCGGCCCGGCCGTACCACCGTCCTCAACGTGCTGGGCAACGACTTCGACCGGGACGGCGACGTGATGACGGCGTCCGTCAAGGGCGAGGTGAAGGGCGACATCTCCGTCGACCGGGTCCTCAACGGCGCGGCGCTGCAGGCGAACGTGCCGGAGGACGCGACAGGCACCATCAGCTTCGAGTACGAGGTCGACGACGGTCGGGAGAACGGCACGGCGACCTCGTCGGTGGACGTCAAGGTGGTACCGCTCGAGGAGAACAACCCGCCCACCCAGACGGGTAAGCCCGTGCTCCGGGTCGGCCAGGACGGGCTCGGGACCATCAAGGTGCTGCCGTACTTCAAGGACCCGGACGGCGACGACCTGTTCCTCACGCACGCGAGCACCGCCGACAAGCGCGACGAGGTGCGGTTCCGCCCGGACGGCTCCGTCGAGTTCCGGGACGGCGGCGCCGCGACGGGCAGCAAGGTCGTGGACATCACGGTGTCGGACGAGGCGGGCGTGCCGGTGGAGGGCAAGCTCCTGATCGACGTGCTGGCGACCAACGTGCAGCCGGTAGCGGTGCAGGACCATGTCACGGTGCTGGCGGGCGAGCCGATCACCGTCGACCCGCTGAAGAACGACTTCGACCCGAACGGCGACGACGTGCGCCTGACGAGCGTCGCAGAGGTGAGCTCGGCGACGATCGAGCAGAACCAGACGGCGGGTACGTTCAAGTTCGAGAGCGACAAGGTCGGCTCGCACGACGTCACCTACCGGATCACCGACGGACCCAACCCGACGATGGGGCTGGTCCGGGTGGACGTCACCGCGCCGTCCGACGAGGCCCGGTCTCCGGTGGCGGTGTCCGACCAGGTGCTGCTCCCGACCGGCGGCACCGCTCTCGTGGACGTGCTGGCCAACGACACCGACCCGGCGGGCGGCGTGCTCGTGGTGCAGGGCGTCGACGTGCCGTCGGACGCCCCGGTGAGCGTGTCCGTGCTGAACCACCAGATCCTGAAGGTCTCCGAGATCAAGCGGCTCGACAAGGCGGTGGTCCTCGACTACAAGGTGGCCAACGGCTCGGGTACCGCTACCGGCCAGATCCGCGTGGTGCCGATCCCCGCGCCCGCTCAGCTGCGACCCCCGGAGGCCGGCCCCGACGAGGCCACCGTCCACGTGGGCGACGTGGTGACCATCCCGGTGCTGAAGAACGACACGCACCCGGACGGCCTCGACATGAAGCTCACCGACGAGCTGCAGGAGGCGCCTCCGGCGGAGGCCGGCGAGGCGTTCGTCTCGGAGGACACCGTGCGGTTCCGCGCCGCCCAGGAGGCCGGGACGTATCACGCGGTCTACGAGGTGGAGGACAGCAACGGGCAGAAGGACTCCGCGCAGGTCACCATCAACGTCCTCGACGACCCGCAGAACGGCGCCCCGCAGCTGCCCGACATCGAGGCCCGCGTCCTCAGCGGCGGCATCGTCCGGATCCCGCTGCCGCTGGACGGGACCGACCCGGACGGCGACTACGTGACGTTGAGCTCGATCTCGGGGGCACCGAGCCAGGGCACCGCCACGATCGTGGACGGGTTCATCGACTACCAGGCGGCTGACGACGCGAGCGGCCTGGACACGTTCACCTACCAGGTGATGGACACGCGCGGCGCGCCGGCGGAGGGCACGGTCCGCGTGGGCATCGCGTCGCCGCCCGCGAGCAACCAGGAACCGCAGGCACTCGACGACGAGACGCGGGTCCGTCCAGGCCGCACGGTGGCCGTCGCGGCGCTCGAGAACGACTCGGACCCCGACGGCGACCAGATCGGTCTGGTGGCCAAGGGCTTCGAGGGCAACGACGACGTCGATCCCAAGGCCGTGGACGACGACGTGGTCGTCGAGGCCCCGGGCGACGAGGGGGCCTACTCCTTCTACTACGGCATCCAGGACACCTTCAAGGCGCGCGCGAGCGGCGCCATCACGGTGAACGTCGACCAGGACGCGCCGCTGCTGCGCCCCGTCGCGCACGACGACGTGGTGACGGCCGACGACGTGGAGGGTGCCTCCAGCGTGACGGTCAAGGTGCTCGACAACGACGTGGACCCGGACGGCGTGGCGGCCGACCTCGGGGTGACGGTCGACGAGTCCGTCGAGGGCGCGACGGTCACCGAGTCGAACTCGCTCGAGGTCGAGCTCACCGAGAGTGCGCGGGTCATCACCTACACCGTGACCGACATGGACGGGCTGGAGGCCAAGGCGTTCGTGCGCGTGCCGGGCGACCAGTCCCGCCCGCACGTGAAGCCGGGCCAGGGTCCGCTCAAGGCCACGAGCGGCGAGCCGCTCACCATCGAGCTCGCCGAGTACGTGGTGGTCCGGGAGGAGCGCGAGCCGCGGATCACCGAGGAGGACACGGTGAAGGCGGTCGAGGGCACGGTCTCCGTGACCGACCACGACACCGTGGTGTACACGTCGGCCAAGGACTACGCCGGTGCGGCGTCGGTCAGCTTCGAGGTCACCGACGGTGACGGGCCGGACGACGCCGAGGGGCTCACCTCGGTGCTGACGCTGCCGATCGACGTGACCCCGGCGAAGAACATGCCGCCGAAGGTCAGCGGCACGCCCGTGCTGCAGGTCGCGGCCGGCGAGGAGGCGACCGTCGACCTCTCGCGGTACGTCAAGGACCCGGACAAGGACCCGCTGACGTTCGAGGTCACGGGCGGCGAGGGCATCTCGACGGCGGTCTCCGGGGCCACGGTGACCGGTCAGGTCGAGCCGTCGATCAGCAAGGGCACCTTCCGCGAGCTGCCGATGACGGTGTCCGACGGCATGAACCCGCCGGTCGACGCCAAGCTGACCGTCGAGGTGGTGGCGTCCACCCGGCCGCTGGTGCAGACGACCGAGGACGTCGTGCGGGACGCGCACCAGGGCGAGGCGGAGACGATGTCGGTGCTCGACAACGACACCAACCCGTTCCCCGAGGACGAGCTCACGCTGTCCGGTACGCCGACGGTCGACACCGGCTCGGGCACGGCGTCGTACAGCGGCAACCAGCTCGTGGTGACGCCCGACGAGGACTTCACCGGCGCGATGCTGGTGCGCTACCGCGTGCAGGACGCCACCAAGGACGCGGACCGTGAGGTCGACGGCATCGCGAAGCTCACCGTGCTCGGCAAGCCCGAGGCGCCGCGCGCCCCGCGGGTCGAGGAGGTGCGGTCCGAGACCGTGGTCCTGACCTGGGACCAGCCCAACAACAACGGCTCGGACATCACGGGGTACACGCTCAAGACCAACACCGGTCAGGAGCACGAGTGCTCCACGACCACGTGCACCTTCGACGGCCTGCAGAACAACGTGAAGTACACCTTCACGGTGACGGCCACCAACGACGTCGGCGAGTCCGAACCGTCGCCGGCGTCCCGCGAGGCCCGGCCGGACGAGAAGCCCGACAAGCCCGCGCCGCCGTCGCTGGAGTTCGGCGACAGCGAGCTCACGGTCACGTGGAAGAACCGGACGTATACCGACCGGTCGCCGATCGAGTGCGTCAACCTGGAGATCAGCCCGCCGCCGGCCGACGGCGTGACCCAGAAGACCTGCCTGGAGGGTGGCCAGACGGTGTGGTCCGGGCTGGAGAACGGCACCGCCTACACCGTGCGGGTGCAGGCAAAGAACGACGCTCCCGACCCCTCCGACTGGAGCGAGGCGTCCGCGCCGGAGACGCCGGCCGCGCCTCCCGCGGCACCGGCGGCGCCGACCGCCAGCCGCGTGGACACCGCCGTCGGCGGCCAGATCCGGGTGAACTGGAATGCACCGGCGAACAACGGCGACGCCATCGACAAGTACTGGCTGGGCGTCTACAAGGACGGCCAGCTCGACCGGTCCATCGACACCACGAAGACGCAGCAGACCGTCCAGGACCTGTCGACCGGTTCGTCGTACACGTTCCGGGTCCGGGCGACGAACAAGGCCGGCGAGGGTGAGGCGAGCCCCGACTCGAACAAGGTGGTGCCGTACGGCACGCCGGACACTCCGGGGAAGCCGAGTGCTGCCCTCGGGTCCAATACCAGCGGGCGGGCCAACGTGAGCTGGAACGCCATCGGCGAGTTCCGGGGCACCGGCCCGCGGTACGAGGTGCGGGCCAGCGGCATGGGCTGGAAGAACGCCGGAAATGCAACCTCGTACACCTACACGGGGCTGAACAATGGGACGTCATACACGTTCCAGGTGCGCGCCTGCAACCAGTACACGTGTTCCGGCGCGTCTGACTCGTCGGGCTCCGTGAAGCCGTACGGCCCGGTGCCCAGGCCGTCGATCAGCGCGAACGGCGGTGCCGCAAAGGTGACGTTCACCTGGGACGCGCGCGCGGAGAACGGCCGGAACACCACGGTGTCGGTCACGGGCGCGTTCAACAGCTCGCAAAGGAGCGGAGACCAGTCAGTGGACGCCAACCCGAGTCAGTCCAAGACGGCCTGCGTCCAGGCGACCGACTCCGAGGGGCAGAAGAGCGAGCGGGTCTGCGCCACGGCGTCGGCCGACACGCCGACAGCCACCGTCACGCATGGCCAGCGGGTCAACAACAGCGACTGCTCTACCGCGTCCTGCGCGCACTTCCGGATCAACGTCAATGGCTTCGAGCCTGGCAGCCACAAGGTCGCTTGCTGGGCTGAGGACACCCCCGAGGTCAAGGGGTGGCACGACATCGTCAACCACAGCCGGAGCTGGGACGGCAGCTACAAGAAGTCGTACAACTTCCCGTCCAGCGGGTCGGTCGACCTCGACTGCTTCTTCGGCCATCCCGGCACACCCGTGCGGGTGCTGATCGACGGCAAGCAGTACGCGGTCTCGACCTGGTGGAACGGCTAAGAGCGGGCCGCCGCGCCGTCGGCGACCGTTCCCGCCATCATCGACACAACTTCACCCGACGAACGAGCAGTAACGAGCAGTAGGGAAACATGAGATGACCACGATGACCCCCGAGCAGGCGGCCTGGTTCGCCCAGACCTTCGACCGGCTCGTCGGTAACGTCGGCCAGGCGGTCCTTGGCAAGGCACCGGTGATCCGCCTGGCGCTCACCTGCATGCTCGCCGAGGGCCACCTGCTGCTGGAGGACGCTCCCGGCACGGGCAAGACCATGCTCGCCCGCTCCATCGCGGCGTCGGTCCAGGGCACCCACAACCGGATCCAGTTCACGCCGGACCTGCTGCCGTCCGATGTCACGGGTGTGACGATCTACGACCAGAACACGGGCAAGTTCGACTTCCACCCCGGCCCGATCTTCAACTCCATCGTCCTGGCGGACGAGATCAACCGTGCCTCGCCGAAGACGCAGTCGGCGCTGCTGGAGGTCATGGAGGAGGGGCGCGTCACCGTCGACGGCATCGCGCACGAGACCGGCCGCCCGTTCATGGTCCTCGCCACGCAGAACCCGATCGAGCAGGCCGGTACCTACCGCCTGCCCGAGGCCCAGCTCGACCGCTTCCTCATGAAGACGTCGGTGGGCTACCCCGACCACGCGTCGACGGTGGAGATCCTGTCGGGCGCCTCGGTGAAGGACCGCAGCAAGGCGCTGCAGCCGATCATCACCACCAAGGCGGTCACGGAGATGGCCGACCTGGCCATGACCGTGCACACCGACACCGCCGTGCTCGAGTACGTCAGCCGGCTCAGCGAGGAGACGCGCAACGCGGCCGAGGTGCGCGTCGGCGTGTCGGTCCGTGGTGCGCTGGCCCTGGTGCGCTGCGCCAAGGTGTGGGCCGCCGCGCACGGCCGCAACTACGTGCTGCCCGACGACATCAAGGAGCTGGCCCAGCCCGTCTGGGGCCACCGCTTCGTGCTGGATCCCGAGGCCGAGTTCGCCGGCTCCCGCCCCGACGTCATCCTGGCCCGGATCATGACCGACGTCGCGGCTCCGCAGGAGCGTGCCTCGGCATGACGGCAACGGGCATCCCGTCTGGCACCGCGTACGGGAAACGGCAGGAGAAGCCACGTGGTCTCGGCGGGGCGGTGGCCGCCGGCCGCGCGCAGGTGCTGCGCGGCCGGCGTGGCTGGGTGACCTTCACCGCCGCCGTCCGTTCGCGGACGGCGGCGGTCGGCCGCGTGCTCACGCCCGTCCGCCGCACGTTCAGCACGTTCGGCATAGCCGTGACGCTCATGGCCGCAGGCGCGTGGGTGGCCGGGCTCGTGCTCGGCTGGCTCGAGGTGCTCGTCGCGGCGATCGTCCTCACCGTGACGCTCGTGTGCGCCATCGTGTTCGTGCTGGGCCGGTTCAAGTACGACGTCGTGCTGGACCTGGCGCAGGCCCGTGTCACGGTCGGCGACCGCGCCGTCGGGCGCCTCGACGTGCGCAACGCGTCGAGCCGCGCGCTGCTTCCCTCGGTGATGGAGCTTCCCGTCGGTTCCGGTACCGCCGCGTTCCCCGTGCCGCGCCTGCCCGGTGGTGGGTCGCACGAGGAGATCTTCACCATCCCGACCCGGCGCCGCAGCGTGATCACCGTCGGTCCGGTCAAGTCCGTCCGCGCGGACCCGCTGGGCCTGCTCCGCCGCGAGATGACCTGGACCAACGAGCAGGAGGTCTTCGTGCACCCGCGCGTCAAGAACCTCACTGGCTCCTCGACCGGGTTCCTCAAGGACCTCGAGGGGCGGGTCACCAACGACATCACGAACTCGGACGTCAACTTCCACGCCCTGCGTGACTACGTGCCCGGCGACGACCGGCGGCACATCCACTGGAAGACGACGGCGCGCACGGGCCAGCTCATGGTGCGCCAGTTCGAGGAGACCCGCCGCTCGCACCTCGCGGTGCTGCTTTCCACGCGCGCGGAGGACTACGCGAACGACGAGGAGTTCGAGCTCGCGGTGAGCGTGTGCGGCTCCCTGGGCCTGCAGGCCATCAAGGAGGACCGCGGCGTCACGGTGCTCGTCAACGAGGCCTCGCTGCGCGGCGACCACCGCACGCGCCTCATGGACGACCTGTCCCGGATCGAGCTCGAGTCCCGTAGGTCCAAGCTGGTCGACCTGGCCCGTTCGGCCGCCATGGCCGCCGCCGACTTCTCGGTGATCGCGTTCGTGATCGGCAGCAGGGTGACGCCCACCGAGCTGCGCTCGGCGTCGGCCCGGGTCCCCGCCGGGGTGCAGGTCATGGCCATCCAGTGCGTTCCTGGCGCGTCCCTCGGCCGGCACGCCATCGCAGAGCTGGGCGTGCTCACCCTGGGCCGGCTCGCGGACCTGCCCCTTGCCCTGAAGAAGATGAGCGACGGATGAGCGACGAGAACACCCGCGGGAACGTCCCGGTCGGGGCGGGCGGATCAGGCCAGGGCCGGCCGTCGTCCCGCACCCGCGGCACCCGGACCGGCTACGGCACGGGCACAGGACGGGGGACCACGCGCCGCAAGGAGGCCGAGCGTCCACGGGCACTGACCTGGTTCGCCCTGGTCGACGTCGCGGCGCTGGGCGTGATGCTCGGCGCCGTCGCTGTCGGCTTCGGGCCGGTCTGGGGCTCGCTGGGCTACGTGCTGCCCACGCTCGGCGGCGCCGTCGTCGGCCTGTTGGTGGCCTGGGTGGGCGCCTGGCGCCGCTTCCCCGCCGTGACCGTGACCGCGCTCGCCGTGCTGGGCTACCTCCTGTTCGGTGGCGCGCTCGCGCTGCCGCACACGACGGTCGCCGGGGTGGTTCCGACCCTCGACACGTTGCGCGATCTGCTGCTCGGCTCCGTCGAGGGCTGGAAGCAGTTCGTCACCACCGTGCCGCCCATGCGGTCCTTCCCCGACCTCGCCGTTGTCCCGTTCCTGCTCATGCTGCTCGTCGCGCTGATCGCCGGCACCATCTCCTGGCGCGCGAAGCACGCGGTATGGGCAGTGGTGCCGGTCATCGCCGGCCTGGTCGCCGTGATCCTCCTCGGCACGCTCGACGCCGCGCTGCCGGTGGTGCAGGGCCTCGTGATCGCCATCGCCGCCCTCCTCTGGGGCGCCGTGCGGGTCATGGAGGCGCGCGTCGGCACGCACTCGATCAGCACGGAGGCCAGCCGCGAGGCGACCCGCCGCCTGCGCTGGTACCGCATCCGCACCGGCGCCGTCATCCTGGGCGTCGCGGCGCTGGCCGCTGGCTTCACCGCCCCGATCCTCATGCCGGACCAGCCCCGCACGGTCCTGCGCGAGACGATCGTGCCGCCCTTCAACATCCACCAGTTCACCAGCCCGCTCGTGGCCTTCCGGCACTACGCGAAGGATGCCCGCGAGGACGAGCTGTTCACGGTCAGCGACCTGCCCGAGGGCGGCCGCGTCCGGCTCGCCACGCTCGACGAGTACGACGGCGTGGTCTTCGACGCGTCGGGCGACGGCGGCGACACCGGCGTCTACACGCGCGTCGGCGAGCAGATCGCGACGTCGCTGGAGGGCACCCCGACGCCGATCGACGTCACCGTGACGGGCTACAGCGGTGTCTGGGTCCCGGAGATCGGGAACCTCACCGGTGTGGAGTGGACCGGCCCGAACGCCGAGGCGCAGACGGACGGGACCTACTACAACTCGACGACCAGGACCGCCCTCACCACGGCGGGCATCAAGCCGGGCGACACGTACCGGCTGAGCACGCTGGTGACGGAGAACCCCGACGAGGAGACGCTCAAGAAGGGCACGATCCTCGAGGCGGACCTGCCGGAGACCGACGCGAGCGCGATGCCGCCGGGCCTGCCCGCCAAGTCGACGCAGTTCACGGGCGAGGAGACCGACCCGGCCACCAAGCTGTTCCTGATCCGGGACGCCCTGCAGTCGTCAGGCGTGCTGTCCAGCGGCCTGGACGGTGAGGTGCCGTCCCGCCCGGGCCACTCGGCCGAGCGCATCGACACCCTCGTCGAGGAGGAGAAGATGGTCGGCGACGACGAGCAGTTCGCCGTCGCGCTCGCCCTCATGGCACGCCAGTCGGGTATCCCGGCCCGCGTCGTCATGGGCTTCTACCCGGACAAGGACAGCAAGTACGAGGAGGGCGAGCCCTGGACGGTGCTCGGCAGCGACGTGCACGCCTGGATCGAGGTGCCGTTCGAGGGCCACGGCTGGGTGCCGGTCGACGCGGTACCGGAGGAGAAGCCGCAGATCCAGCCCGAGCCGAAGAGCCAGGAGGTCCCGAAGCCTCCGGTGCTGCAGGAGCCGGAGCCGCCGGAGGAGCCCGAGAAGGCCAAGGCGGGCAGCGTCGAGGACGACGAGAAGGACGATGCCGAGAACGACCTCTTCGACTGGGGTCTGCTCGGCGTGATCCTGCTCGCCGTCGGCATCCCCCTGCTGCTGATCGCCGGTCCGATCGTCGCGATCCTCGCCTACAAGGCACGACGCCGGGCGCTGCGCCGCAGTGCGGAGCAGCTTGCCGACCGGGTCAGCGGCGGCTGGCACGAGGTGGTCGACGTCGTGACCGACCTCGGGACCACCGTTCCCCGCGGGGCGACCAGGCGCGAGAGCGCCGGTGTGATCGCCGGGGCGCACCAGGTCCCGTCGACGCTCATGCTCGCGCACCGCGCCGACGCGACGGTCTTCGGGCGGGAGCAGCCCACGCCCGTCGACGTCGAGGCGTTCTGGACTGAGGTGGACGAGCTGGTGGGCGGGCTACGCTCCACCGTGAGCACGCGACGGAGGGTGCGGGCAGCGTTGTCGCTCCGCTCCGTCTGGGCACGAATCGGTGGACGCCGCGGGATCTTCGCGGCACTCGGGGGACTCGGGTCCCGTCGGACGAAGGAGAGTCGATGACGGACGTGGTCTGTGCTGGATGCGGGTCGACACAGGACGGGGGCATCCCGTACTGCAGCGTGTGCGGCCGCCCGTTCCCGCGCGCCCAGCAAGGTGATGTCGGGACCACGGTGCCGGAGTCGCTCTCGCACACGCGGGTAGGTGTCTCCGCGGTGCAGCCGGAACCGGTCGCGTACGCGGGAACCGGGCGCCGGTTCCTCGCCGCGCTCCTGGACGGCGCGGTGATCGGGGTGGTGGCCTGGGTCATCCTCATGATCGGCCTCGCCAGCGCGGGCGGCACCGGCGCGCTGCTCATGACGCCAGAGGCCATCGCCACGGCGATGACGGTGCCGCAGCTGATCAGCGGCCTGCTCGCGCTGGGCTACTGGCTCGGCGTCTCCGCATGGGAGGGCAAGACCGGCAAGACGGTCGGCAACCTCGTCTGCAAGATCCGCACGGTCGACGCCGTCGCGCACGACCCGATCGGGTTCGGCCGCGCGTTCCTGCGCTGGCTCATCGTCGGGCTCGGCTCTCTGGTCTGCCTGGTCGGCCAGATCCTGGTGCTCGTGTCCCCGGCGTTCGACGGTCAGGGCAAGCGGCAGGGCTGGCACGACAAGCTCGGCCGCGCCGTGGTGCTCATGGCGTCCGACGTGGCCGGTGCCCCGGCGGGTGCCGCCGCGGCCACGGCCACCAGGTCGACCACCGGTACTGGCGCGAGGCCGGCCGCTGGGGCTGCCGCGAAGGCGCCCACCAGTACCTCACAGGTGTGGACCGGCGCCGCCAACGGCGCCCCGGCCCAGCAGGCTCCGGCGCAGCAGGCCCAGCCGGCCGCCCCGGCCCAGGACCCGTGGGCGTTCCCGGAGTCGTCGGCGAACCGCGGCGGCGCGGGTGTGATCACCGGGATCCCCGGCCAGGCACCCGGTGCCCCGACGGAGGCGCTGCCCCCGCAGGAGGAGCCCGTGACGGTCCGTCGACCGCACCCCGGCTCGGGCGGCACGCCCCACCCGGGCGGGCCGACGCCGCCGCCCGTGCAGCAGCAGCCGGTCCAGCAGACGCCGCCCGTCGCCCCTGTGGCTCCGGTGCGGCCCGTCCAGCCCGCCCAGCCGGACCTGACGCAGCGTGCTCCCCTGCAGGCCCAGCCGGCGCAGCCCGTTCAGCCGGTACAGCCGGTCCAGCAGCCCGAGCCGGAGCAGCGTGACTCCGCGCCGATCGACATGACGCGTACCCACATGAGCCGGCCGCTCGCCCCGGCGCCGGTGACGACGGTGGTGCTCGAGGTGGAGAACGGCGAGCGCTACGTCGTCGACACGAAGGCGCTCGTCGGGCGCAACCCGCAGGCGCCCGACACGTCGGGCTGGATCCTGATCAAGGTGGAGGACCCGACCCGGTCGGTGTCCAAGACGCACGCCGAGCTGGGGGTGGACACCGCCGGCCTGTGGCTGACCGACCGCGGGTCCACGAACGGCACGGTGGTCTCGGCGCCCGGCCTGCCGCCGCGCGTGGCCGAGCCGGGCGCCCGGGTCCGGGTGCCGGTGGGGTCGACGATCCACGTGGGCGACCGGCGCGTCGTCGTGCACCCGCAGGCCTCCGCATGAACGAGGACGCACTGACGCTCGCATGGGGCGCTGCCTCGGACCGGGGGCTGCGCCGTCAGCTCAACGAGGACGGCTACTTCGCCGGCGGCGGCGCGTTCTTCGTGGCCGACGGCATGGGCGGGCACGCGGCAGGCGAGGTCGCGAGCGCGACGGCGCTGGACGCGCTGCGCCCGCTGTCGGACATCGAGCGCGTGGAGCCGCACCACGTGGAGGCGCTGCTCGAGACGGCGCAGGAACGGGTCCGGGCCATCGACACCTCGGGTCTGGGCCGCGGTGCGGGCACGACGCTCACCGGCGCGGTGGTCGCGTACCTCGACGACGCGCCGTACTGGCTGTTCGTGAACGTGGGCGACTCCCGTACGTATCTGCTCTCCAGCGGGGTGCTGGACCAGGTGAGCGTCGACCACTCCGAGGTCCAGGAGATGGTCGACGCCGGTACGCTGACCGCCGAGGAGGCGCGGGACCATCCGCGCCGACACGTGATCACGCGTGCGCTGGGCGGGCGGGACGAGGCGCGAGCCGACTTCCGGTACATCCCGATCGGCGCGCACGACCGGATCCTGGTCTGCTCGGACGGGCTGACGGGTGAGCTCGACGACGCGCGGATCACCCAGATCATGCTGGGCCACCCTGATCCGCAGGTGGCCGCGGGGCGGCTGGTCGAGGCGGCGATCGCGGCGGGGGGCCGGGACAACATCACGGTCATCGTGGTGGACGCGACGGGCGTCGCGCACGAGACGGCGGGCACGAGCACGTCGCCGCGGGGTGGCTTCGCGGACGAGGACACCCTCCCGCGCGACTGAGCTGGGCAGGGTCGCGGTAGTCGGTAGAGACTACGCATGGCTGTGGGCAGGGGCGGGACACGAGCAGAGCAACACACTAGGAGGCGACCATGAGCACCTCGGACGCTGGACAGCGAACCGGGATCCGGTACACGACGGGGAAGGCGCGCGTCATCGTGCGCGGCGACGCCGTCGTCGTGCTGCCCGGCGAAGGGACCGGAGCCGACGAGGCCGACCCGGCCGCGGGCCTCTGGGCCGACCTCGGGACACCCGGCGCGGGGGTCGCGGAGGTGCTCGGCACGCTGACGACGTCCGCGGTGGGCGGGCTCAAGGGCGTTCCGCCGTTCGCGGTCGTGGTGCTCACGGGGGCCGGCACGGGCGAGCCCGCGAGCGCGCACGTGGTGGCGCGCGGCGACGGGCTGACCGTCACCATCGAGACCGGGGACGAGTCCCAGACCGTCTCGGGGGCCGGCGTGATCTCCTGGACCGAGCGCGTGGTCGACGGCGTCACGGCGGTCGAGGTGGCGACGGGAGTGTCGGGCTTCGGCAGCTTCGCGGAGGGCCTGCCCGTCGAGTCGGGAGTGGTCCTGGCGGGCGTGGTGCGTCACCAGGTGGTCGAGCCCGTCTCGCCGCTGGCCGAGCTTGTCGAGACCCCGGATTCGACAGGCTCAACCTCCGAGGCGCCTGTCGAGCCTGTCTCCCCGCTGGTCGAGCTTGTCGAGACCCCCGTTTCGACGGGCTCAACCTCCGGAGCCCCGGTCGATACCCCGGTCGAGACCGGAGGCTCAGCCGCCGAGGTCCCCCTCGAACCCGGTTCCGACACCGTCGCCCCGCTGGGCACCGTCACCATGGTCCCCGCGTCCGAGGAGACCTTCGCGCCCGACGGCGAGGCGCCGCCGCCCGCGCCCGAGGAGGCCGCCCCGGATGAGGCGCCGGACGAGGACGACTACATGCACCTGTGGGGCGCCACTGTCGCCCACGGTGTCGAGGCCGCTGCTGTGCGGCCGGAGAGCGCCGAGGAGGGCGAGGACGAGCCCGCCCCGGCGTCGGGCGCCATCCCCGCGGCACCGCCGCCTCCGCCTGCCCCGCCCGTCCCCGCCCCCGCCCTGCCGGACATCTCGGACCCCGGGTCGGACGGCATGATCTCCGGCGTCCCGATCTCGGGCGTGCCCGGCTGGTCCGGCGCCACGCCGGCCGCCGCGCACCGCGCTGCGGCCGTCGGCGCGGAGGCGGAAGTAGAAGCGGCCGACGACGACGACCACGACGGTCACACGGTGATGTCGTCGGCGATCGCGGACCTCAAGGCAGCCGCGTCCGCGCCGTCGGCGCCGAAGTTCTCCGCACCGACCAACCCGAACGCGCCCAGGATCCTCGCGGTGACGTGCGAGAACGGCCACGCCAACCCGACGGCCCGCGAGAACTGCAGGGAGTGCGGCAGCGCGCTCTCGGCGGAGGCGGAGCTGGCCGCGCGTCCGTCGCTGGGCCGCATGGTCGTGACCTCCGGGGCCGCGACGTCAGGCGCGGCGGGAGTGCGTGGCGGCCAGGTGGTCGAGCTGGACCGGCCGGTGATCGTGGGCCGCCGGCCGCGCACCAACAACACGTCGGCGGACCAGATGCCGCGCCTCGTCACGGTCTCCAGCCCCCAGCAGGACATCTCGAGGTCCCACACCGAGATCTCGCTCGAGGACTGGCACGTGCTCGTGACCGACCTGGCCACCACGAACGGGACGACGCTGCTGCGGCCCGGCCAGCCCCCGCGGCGCCTGCACCCGAACGAGAAGGAGCTCGTGTCCGACGGCGACGTCGTCGACCTGGGTGACGGCGTGACCCTCACGTTCGAGGGCATCTGGTGAGGGTCTCGACAAGCTCGACCGGCGACGAAGCAAGCTCGACCAACGACAGAGGAGCAGTGTGAGCAGCAAGAGGAAGCCGTCCCCGCCACCCGAGATCGAGGGCTTCGAGTACCGCAAGCTCATCGGATCGGGTGGCTTCTCGGACGTGTTCCTGTACGAGCAGCAGCGACCGCGCCGGCAGGTCGCGGTGAAGGTGCTGCTCAAGGAGTGGTCGAGCGAGACGCAGCGCGCGGCGTTCGACGCCGAGGCGGACCTGATGGCGACGCTGGGCAACCACCCGTCGATCGTCACGATGTACGAGGCGGGCGTCGCGACCGACGGCCGGCCGTACCTGGCCATGGAGTACTGCTCGCGGCCGAACCTGGGCGCGCGCTACCGGTCGGAGCGGTTCTCCGTGGCCGAGGCCCTGCGCATCACCATCCAGATCGCGGGCGCCGTCGAGACGGCCCACCGGCTGGGCATCCTGCACCGTGACCTGAAGCCCTCGAACATCCTGGTGACGCAGTTCGGGCACCCGGCGCTGACCGACTTCGGCATCTCGTCGACGGTCGACGAGGCAGCGGCGGCGGAAGGCATGTCGATCCCGTGGTCCCCGCCGGAGTCGTTCGGCGACCCGCCGATGTCGGGCATCGCGACCGACGTGTGGGCCCTGGCCGCCACCTGCTACACGCTGCTGGCCGGCCGCACCCCGTTCGAGACGCCGGGCGGCTCGAACACGTCCGCCGACCTCGTGCGCCGCATCGAGCAGGACGAGCTGCCGCCGGTGAGCCGCAGCGACGTCACGCCGTCGCTCGAGCGCGTCCTGCGCATCGCGATGTCGAAGCTGTCCTCCTCGCGGTACCCGACCGTGCTGGCCTTCGCGCGCGAGCTGCAGAAGGTCCAGGTCGAGCTGTCCCGCGACGTCACTCCCATCGACCTGCTGGACGAGTCCGGCGCCATGCAGGAGGACGAGGCAGAGGCCGACGGCACCCGGCTGCGCCAGGTCGTCACCATCGACCCGGCCGGCGCGGGCGGTGCCGTGGGCCCGAGCGCGTTCGGGCCGGGCGCCACCGGCCACGGCGGCTCCGGCGGCGCGCTCCAGGCCGTAGCTAGCGGCGCCTACGCGCCCGCTGCGCCGGCACCGGCACCGGGCCCCGCGCCGTCGGACGACACCGTCTACCGCACCTCGGCGGACCAGGCGACGCAGGGCACCCAGGCGACCCCTGGCGCCGTCGGGCAGCTCGCGCCGGAAGCCCCCACGCCCCAGGTCGCCGAGGATGAGGAGCAGCCGCGACGCGGTGTCTGGGCGCTGGTCGTCGGCGTGGTGGTCGTCGCGGTCGTCGGGGTGTCCGCATGGGCACTGACCCGGGACGGCGGCGGCGAGCCGGAGGGCGAGCAGACCGTCGCCACCTCCGGCGTCGTGCCCCCGGCGCCGGCCGGCGGCTACGTACCGCCCGTGAGCGAGGTCAAGGGCAAGGTGCAAGGCAAGGAAGCGGTGTTTACGTGGACGCCACCCCAGTCCCTGGAGGAGGGTGACACCTACGCCTACCGGGTGCTGGAGCTGACGGGTGAGCCCGTGTACGAGGAGATCCCGGAGGGTACGTCCGTGACGGTGCCGCTCCAGGGCGAGACATGCGTCGAGATCGTGGTGGTGCGCTCCGGCAAACCGTCGAGCGCGGCGTCCGACTGCGTGACCGCAGAGGGCTGACCAGACAAGCTCCGAGCACGCCGCTCGGACCAGGCACGGGGAGGTGAGTGGATGAACGGCCTTGCGATCGAGTTCGCCGGCGAGTGGTTTCGGCCGTCCGAGGAGGACGCGACCTTCGACATCGGCCGTGAGGGGGACCTAGCGATCGACGACAACCCGTACCTGCACCGGCGCTTCCTGCGCATCGCGCACGAGGACGGCATCTGGTGGCTCTCCAACGTCGGCTCGCTCATCTCCGCGACCGTGTGCGACGCCGGAGGCGGCGTGCAGTCCTGGCTCCCGCCGGGCAACCGCCTGCCCATGGTGTTCCCCACGACGTCGATAGTGTTCACAGCCGGACCCACGACGTACGAGATCACCGCGCAGCTCGACAACGCGCCGTACCACGAGATCCGGTCCGAGGACGATGACGACTCGGGCGCCACGACGATCGGCGCGATCAGCTTCACGAAGAGCCAGAAGCAGCTCATCGTGGCGCTCGCCGAGCCCATGCTGCGCCGCGAGGGCACGGGCCTGAGCGAGATCCCGTCGTCGGCGTCGGCCGCGCGCCGGCTCGGCTGGGCGAGCACGCGGTTCAACCGCAAGCTCGACAACGTGTGCGAGAAGCTCGACCGCATCGGCGTGAAGGGGCTGCGCGGCGGTCCCGGCGCGCTGGCGACCAACCGGCGCGCGCGGCTCGTCGAGTACGCGGTGGCCTCGCGCCTGGTGACCCAGTCGGACCTGCCGCTCCTGGACGAGGCAGAGGCCGAGAAGGGGGCGACAGCATGAGCAAGCTGCGCAGCACGCCGGAGCTCGTGGTGGCGGGAGCCATCGGCGGCGGGCTGATCGTCTGGGTGCTCGTAGTCTTCGGCACGGTGCTGTTCACGGGCACCGGCACGGGTAACTTCCTGGACCCCTGGCGCGCTCTCGGGCGCGTCCTCATGACGGGGTCGACATGGCTGATCGCGGCCGGTGGCGCCGTGGCCGGCGGGGTGGTGGGCGCCGTCATCGGCGGCCGCCGGGACAAGAAGAAGTGACGGGGGAGGATTCATGCGCGTCAAGGTGACGCTCGTACGTTCGGACGGTAGCCACGACGACGTCGTGGTGACCGCCGACGCCGGTGCTCGGATCGGGGAGATCGCCGACACGATCGCCAGGGTGGACCCGTCGGCGCCCGGCGCCCCGGGCCGGTCCCGCACGCTGGAGGCGCAGCTCCCGGGCCAGGACCGGCCGGTCCGGCTGCCCGCGGACGCCGCGCTCGGTGAGGCGTGGATCGGCTCGGGCGCGTTCGTGGCCTCGGTGGAGCAAGCCATGCCGGGCTTCGACTACCCGGGATCGGACGCCGTCCGCGCGGCCGTCCGCATCGAGGGCGCCGGCACCGTGGAGCTCACGGAGGGTTCGTGGGTGCTGGGCCGCTCGCAGGAGTGCGACGTCGTCGTCGACGACACGATGGTGTCGAAGAAGCACCTGCGGCTCGACGTGTCGGACGACGTCGAGGTCGTCGACCTGGGTTCGGCGAACGGCATCCTCGTGGACGGCGAGCACGTGCAGCGCCTGCGCATCGAGGGCTCCCAGCGCGTGGTGCTCGGCGACACGGCCGTCACGATCGAGGCGCGCAGGCCCGCCACGATCACCGGTGTGACGCCCAAGGCGGGCCCGGTCTCGTTCACCCGTTCGCCGCGCGTCGAGGCGCGGTACAACGGTGAGGAGTTCGACTCTCCCGAGGCTCCCAAGGAGACCGAGCCCCGGGAGTTCCCGTTCCTCGCCCTGATGGCGCCCGTCCTCATGGGCGGTGCGATGTTCATGATCACCGGACGCCCCGCGTCCCTGCTGTTCGTGGCGATGGCGCCGCTCATGATGATCGGCAACTACGTCACCCAGGGCAGGCAGGCGAAGAAGCGCCTGGAGCGGGACGTCGCCCGGTTCGACGAGAAGCTCGCCTCGCTGCGTGAGGTCCTCAAGGAGGAGAAGGAGACCGAGCGGTCGGTCCGGCTCCGTGAGGCGCCGGCCACCCAGCATGTCTACGTCGAGGCGATGCGGCACGGCCCCCTGCTGTGGACGCGCCGCCCGGAGCACTGGAGCTTCCTCAACGTCCGCTTCGGCCTTGGCACCATGCCGTCGCGCAACACAGTGAAGACCGCAGGCAAGGGCCACCTGATCAAGGAGTACCAGGAGCTGCTCGACACCCTGGTCGACCAGTACGAGGACGTCGACGGCGTGCCGGTCGTGGAGAACCTGTACGACGCGGGTGCGCTCGGCTTCGCGGGCCCGCCCGCGCGGGTGATCGGCTCGCTCAACGCCGTGCTGCTGCAGCTCACAGGCCTGCACTCGCCGGCAGAGCTGGTCGTGACCAGCATCGTCAGCCCGGTGTGGACGCAGCACCTGCAGTGGCTGACCTGGATCCCGCACACCTCCTCGGCCCACAGCCCGGTCGACGGCCACCACCTCGCGGACTCCGCCTCGGGCGCGCAGCGCCTGCTGGCCCAGCTCGAAGAGCTGATCTCCACCCGGCTGAAGGCGGCCAGGGGTGGCCAGCGCCGTGGCGCGATCGGCGAGGACAAGGCAGCGCTGGAGCGCGGCGGCGACGTCGGCGACAAGAGCGGCGGGGACTCCGGGACCAAGTCGCCGGTCCCCGCGGTGGTCGTCGTGATCTCCGACGACATCGACGTGGACCGCGCCCGGCTGATCCAGCTCGCCGAGATGGGGGCCGACGCCGGCGTCTACCCCCTGTGGATCTCCGCCGACACGTCCGGCCTGCCCGCGGCGTGCCGCACGTTCGTCGAGGTGGGCCAGGAGGGCCCGCGCGTCGGCATGGTGCGGCTCGGCCGCTGGGTCGACGACATCGTGCTCGAGGAGGTGGACGGCAAGATGGCGCTGGAGTACGGGCGCCGTCTGGCCCCGGTGTTCGACGCGGGCGCCATCGTCGAGGACGCCTCCGACCTGCCACGCTCCATCACGATGCCGGCCCTGCTGGGTCATGACCTGTTCGAGAGCCCCGACGCGGTCATGGAGCGCTGGCGCCAGAACCTGTCGGTCTACGACCGCACGGGCCAGGGCGTGCAGCGCAAGCGTCCCGGCACGCTGCGTGCGATCGTCGGCTCGGCCGGTGTGGACGCCCAGCACCTCGACCTGCGGACCCAGGGCCCGCACGCCCTGGTGGGCGGCACCACGGGTGCCGGCAAGTCGGAGTTCCTGCAGGCGTGGGTGCTCGGCATGGCCGCCGAGTACAGCCCGGACCGCGTCACGTTCCTGTTCGTCGACTACAAGGGCGGTTCGGCGTTCGCGGACTGCGTCCAGCTGCCGCACTGCGTCGGCCTGGTGACCGACCTGTCGCCGCACCTGGTGCTGCGGGCCATCACGAGCCTGCGGGCCGAGCTGCACTGGCGCGAGCACCTCTTCAACCGCAAGAAGGCGAAGGACCTGCTCGAGCTGGAGAAGCGCGGCGACCCGGAGACCCCGCCGGCCCTCGTCATCGTGATCGACGAGTTCGCCGCCCTGGTGGGCGACGTCCCCGAGTTCGTGGACGGCGTCGTCGACGTCGCCCAGCGTGGCCGTTCGCTCGGCATCCACCTGATCATGGCCACCCAGCGCCCGGCCGGCGTCATCAAGGACAACCTGCGGGCCAACACGAACATGCGCGTGGCCCTTCGCATGGCCGACGAGTCGGACTCCTCCGATGTCGTCGACGTGAAGGATGCCGCGTTCGTCGACCCGTCGATCCCCGGCCGCGGGCTCGTCAAGACCGGCCCCGGCCGCGTGCAGGCCTTCCAGTCCGGCTACGCCGGTGCGTGGAGCACGCGGGCGCCCGAGCGCGCCAAGGTCGAGGTCGCGCGCCTGCACTTCGGCCGGGAGGACAAGTGGGAGGAGCCGGTCGTCGAGTCGGACGTGTCGGTCGAGGAGAAGGACCTCGGCCCCAACGACCAGCAGCGGCTCGTCGCCCGGGTCCAGGAGGCGTTCGAGCGCGGCCGCCTGCCCGTCCCACGGCGTCCGTGGCTCGACTCGCTCGCCGACGTCTACGACCTGACCCGCCTGTACCAGCGCACGGACACGGAGCTCCTCATCGGCGTCGCCGACATCCCGGAGCACCAGGCCCAGGCGCCGCAGTACTTCCACCCGGACCAGGACGGACACCTCGGCGTCTACGGCACCGGTGGTTCCGGCAAGTCGACAGCGCTGCGCACGCTCGCCGCGGTCGCGGGCATCACGCCGCGCGGCGGCCCCGTGCACGTGTACGGCCTGGACTTCGCGGCCGGTGCGCTGCGCATGCTGGAGGCGCTGCCGCACGTGGGCACGATCGCCAAGGGCGACGACACCGAGCGCGTGGTCGGCGTGATGCGGATGCTGCGTGACGAGCTGCTGCGACGCGGTGACGTGTTCGCGTCCGTGAACGCCGCGAGCGTCACGGAGTACCGGCAGGTCACCGGCCGCCAGGACGTGCCGCGCATCCTGCTGCTGGTGGACGGCTTCGCGAACTTCCGCGACGAGTACGAGGTGGGTGCGGGCCGCGCCGAGTGGTTCGAGGCGTTCCGCGACATCCTGAACGACGGTCGTGGGCTCGGCATCCACGTCGTCTTCACGGCCGACCGGTCGGGCGCGGTGCCGACCTACGTACGGTCGCTGGTGCAGCGGAACATCCTGCTGCGCATGACCGACGACGGCTACCTCGCCTTCAACGCGCCGCGTGACATCGTCACGGCGACATCGCCAGCGGGGCGCGCCGTCGTCGACTCCCTGGAGGTCCAGGTCGCTGTTGTCGGTGGTACGAAGTCGGTGCAGGAGCAGGCGGCCGCGACCGACCGGCTCGCGGAGTCGATGCGTCGGGCCGGCGTGCGACCGGCACCCTCGGTCAGGGTGCTGCCTGGGGAGTACTCCTGGCGGGAGCTGCCCGCCTCGGTCGAGGGCCAGCCGGTGCTCGGCCTGGACAACATCGCCCTGCAGCCGCTGCCGTTCGACCCGACGGGCACGCTGCTGGTGGGTGGCCCTCCCGGGTCCGGCCGCTCGAACGCCCTGGTGCACATCGCGCAGGCGGTCCAGCGTGCGAACCCGAACGCGCGGCTCTACCTGTTCGCGCAGCCACGTTCGCCGATCGCGGGCGAGGTCACGTGGGAGGACGTCGCCGTCGGGCCGGACAAGGTCGCCGACATGGCGAAGGACCTGCTCGCGGCGGTGCAGGACGAGGACACCGCACCCGGCGTCGTCGTCATCATCGAGGGCATCAACGACTACCTGCAGACGCCCGCCGACAAGGCGATCCAGGACCTCACCAAGGCGATCAAGAAGTCGGACCACCTGCTGGTGGCCGAGGCCGAGACGGGTTCGTGGGGTGCTACCTGGCCCCTGCTGTCGGAGGTCAAGAGCGGTCGCCGCGGGCTGCTGCTGCAGCCGGAGAACATGGACGGCGACATGATCCTCAAGACCGGGCTCCCGCGGGCCGCGAAGGGTGAGTTCCCGCCCGGACGCGGCGCCTGGATCGCGCGCGGCAAGAACGTCCGGGTGCAGGTGCCGTTCGTGCTCGGTGCCGAGGGCTGATCAGCCGGGTGTCCTGACCGGGATCGCGCGGGGCGGCCATGGGGAGTGCTCCCCATGGCCGCCCCGCGGTGGTCGCCGGTACGGTTCTGCTCAGATGAGAACTGACCCGAGAAAGCAGGGGGGACGATGGCTGGCTACGATCTCTCGATCGACATGAATCAGCTTCTGACGTTGAGTGAAGACCTCAAGTCGATCACCAGCGAGCTCGAGAATGCCGACGGGAATGCGCAGGGGGCCGCTGACGCGACCGGCCACGACGAGCTGCGCGACCGGGTGAACGAGTTCGCTGACAAGTGGGAGATCAAGCGCGGCGAGATGCTCGAGAACGTCAAGAAGCTGTCCGGGATCATCACGTCGATCGCGGAAGCATTCGACGAGGTCGACACCGGGCTCGCGAAGGCCCTCGAAGACGCGGCTGCGAAGTAGGGGAGAGCGATGAGCGACACACAGTGGCAGGAGCTCGACGGCGAGCCCAACACCGTAGAGGCCAAGGGCCGTAAATACACCGAGCTGGCTGAGGCGATCGCCCGGTCCGTCTCCTCTCTGCAGCAGATCGTCGACGACACCAACACGACGGCGAAGTCGATGGAGAAGACGCGCAAGCTGGCCGGCGAGGTGCGTGAGGACATCGACAAGGCGCGGGAGCGCTACTCCTACACGGGTGAAGCACTGACGACGTACGGCGCATCCTTGCGTGGGGCCAAGAACGAGGCCGACCCTGCCGCCGCAAAGCTTCGGACGCTCCGCGCCGACCTCGAGGCGGCACAGTCCACCGCGTCGAGCGCCGAGAGCGGTGTGGACGACCTGCCGAAGGACGCGAGCGACGCGGACAAGTCCGACGCGCAGCGTGCCCAGACGAACGCGAACAACGCGGTCAACGATCTCCAGGGCCAGATCACCCAGGCCGAGACCGAGTGGAACAGCGGTCACGGCGACAAGAACTCGGCGGCGAGCACCGCGATCTCCAAGATCGAAGAGGTCGTGTCAGGCGACAAGGTCAACGGGCTCGAGGACAGCGGCTGGGACAAGTTCAAGGACTTCGCCGCGGGCGCGCTCAAGGTGCTCAAGGTCATCTGCGACATCGCGGGCATTCTGGCGATCTTCCTTTCGTGGGTGCCGGTTCTCGGCCAGATACTCCTGGTGCTGGCGGCGATCGGGTCGATCATCGCGATCATCGAGGGCATCACGAAGATGATGAACGAAGGCTTCAGCTGGGGCGCGCTCCTGGGCGTCGGCCTCGGTGTCATGGGCCTGTTCGGCGGCCGGGCCATCGGCGCCGTCGCCAAGTACGCGAAGGCCCGTTCCGTGGTCCAGACCTCGGCGCGGATGTCGACGCGAGCCTCGAAGCTCAAGTTCGGCAACACGATGCTCAAGAGTTCTCGAAGGACGTTCGCGATGAGCAACGGGCAGCGCGTCACCTCGGTGCTCAAGGGCCCGTTCAGCCGTACTCCCACCGACAAGGCGATTCGCGGCCTGATGAAGAACGGCGAGGGCAGCAAGGCGTTCTCCACGTGGCGCGGTGCCAAGTTCCCGATGCCCTACAAGGACGGCGGCCTGCGGTTCGCGACGGGCAACGACGACGTGATCGACATGATGAAGCACTTCAGCCAGACCGGGCTGCGCGTCGACAACGTGACGATGCGAGCGCAGAACATCGCGACGCTGAGCGCCGTCACGCACCAGATGACCAACCTCGGCAACAACTTCTACAAGCTGGGCAACGACATCAACGCCGGGGACGGCTGGAAGATCGCCGGGGATGCCAACGCGATCGTGACCGGACCGGCCGGTGGGTCGTACGGGCCCCTCGGTGACTTCGCCATCAAGTACGGAGAGAAGCTGTGACGCGGCAGATCGCCGGCTTCGAGCTGCGCCTGCCGGAGTCGTGGCACGCGGTGCCCGGCGGTCTGCCGGACGTCTCGGAGTGGGCGCGAGCCACCGCGGACGAGCTCGTCCGCGGTGCGATGGCGGATGGTGAGGTCGCCGCCCAGATCGAGGACACGGTGGACGTGCTCGCGGAGCAGCTCGTCGACGTCGCCGCATCCGTCCAGGAGTCCGGGATCACGGCGCTGGAGACGGCGGCGCTGGTGCGGAACCCCGAGCGCGGTGTGGTGGACGCGATGATCGCTGTGGTCGCCCAGCAGGGGCTGACCGCCGTGGCGTTCACGCACCAGCTCAAGGAGCTGGTGGAGGACGCGGAGGCGACCGAGTACCTGTACGCGGGAGAGATCGAAGGTACGGTGGACGCCGGCGAGGTGGCGGGCATGCACATGATGCTCGGTGACCCCGCTGTCGACAGGGGGGACGGGGTGGCGCAGCTCGAGGAGCGTGTGGTTCTCGGAGTCTTCCCCGAGGGCGGGAGCGACATGATCGAGGTGACGGCCATCGCGCGCAGCGTCGGTTCCTTCGACGACATGCCACAAGAGATGATCGACCTGCTCGCGGGTCTGTCGGTGGAGATGGAGAACGCCTGATGACGCGCCAGGTGAAGTCGTTCGGTCGGGAGCTTCGGATCATCGTGCCCGGCACATGGGCGAACGTGCCTGTCGATGACCCGGGACGGGCAGCCGATTTCGTCAAGAAGCTCGTGAAGAAGCAGGTCGGGACTGCCGACCGCCTCGCGCGCGTGCGACGTGAGGCGACCCAGGAGCTGCTCGGCACTGCGCGGGAGGCCGCACAGATCGGTGTCCACACGTACCTGATCTGCCTCGAGCTGTTGCCCGAGGTCCCGTTCCCCGCTGCCCTGATGATGGTCGACGAGGACTGGTCGGACGGTGTTGGTGACCTGTTGGCGCGCGGCGACGTCGACGGTGCTCTGCGGGCCGCCTACCCGCAGGGCGAGGTCGCCACGCAGCGCAACGGACCGGTCGCGCGGGTCGTGGAGATGAGCGAGGGCACGATCGGCGAAGGTGAGGACGCTACCGAGATGCAGACGATGCGTCTCGAGTACCACATGCCGTACCCGGACAAGTCCAAGTTGTTGTTCGTGCGTGTGAGCGTGCCGAACATTCCGTCGGCGGAGCCGTTCGCGATGCTGTTCGACGAGATCGTCGACTCGATCACGTTCCTGTCCGGTGACGGCGTGCCCGAGGAGGAGGACGAGCTGACGGCAGCCGTCGCAGCGCCGTCGGCCGCATCCACGCACGAGGGCTGAGCCCGACCAGGGCAGGGCCCAGCAGGTGACTCCGGTCAGTCCTGACGCCGATCGAGCGTCTCGTCGGGCATCGAGCTGCGCCTGTTCATCCGTTGGACCATCGTGTACGTCCCGACGAGGGCTGCGATCGCGACGATGATGATGGCGGTGACCCATCCACCGAGCGAGCTGAAGAGCTCGGGTGCCAGGTTGCTCAGGAGAACGGCTGCGAGGAACACGAGAGCCCCGACGCAGTATGTGATGAGTGCCGGCCGCACGGTGTGCTTCTCGTGCTCGTTCAGCGGGCCGATGTTGCGGTGCTCGGGGTTGACGTCGAAGCCGTCGCTCATCGCATTCGCTCCTGTCTCTCTATGACGTGTTCGGCTGGTTGCTCGCTACCTGTACGACTCTAGACGGCGGCGCTGTCGTGCTGAAATGCTGCCGCAGGACCAAGGGTTCGGTCCGCGACGTCGTTCTCGTCGGCTCGCTCCGTCGCGGTGGAACCGGTCCGGTGGAACGGGATCGCCTCGGACGCTAACGTGGCGCTGCCGTGACATGTCCAGGTGGAGGAACAATGCCGGAGCTGGTTGCTGGAGACCCGGAGCGGTCGACGAACGACGGAGACCGGCCGGACCCTGCGGGTGTGGCCCTGCGTCCGTTCGGCTATCTCCTGATCGGGTTGGTGTGGTTGACGATCTGGCTGTTCGCCGTCGGCCTCCTGGTGGGCTCGGTGGGCTTCCTCGCGTACGACGACCCGGAGTCCCTGCGCACCGGGGGACAGGGTGGTGACACCGTTCCTGTGGGACAGGCCATCACGCTGTTCGTCAGCGCGATCTTCGTGGCCGCGATCATCGGGCCGGGTGGGTGGCACATCCTGACCGCGTCCTGGCCACTGGCCGTGCTCTCGTTCGTCTACGTCGTCCGGTCCCTGCGGCCGTCCTACGCGGGCGAGAAGCTGTCCTTCACCGCCTACGGGTTCCGTGGGAGCACGTTCGGTCCGCCGACCGCCGGTGACATCGCGCTCTCGCTCCAGCCGGTGCGCCCCAGCCGGTTCACGGACAGGGTGATGCGGTTCTACATAGCGGGCTGGGGGTGGAACGGGCGCTTGCTTCTCGCGATGTTGCCTGCGGGCCTTGCGTGGTCGACGGCGATCGGCGCGCTCATGCCAGGGATCCCCGATGTCGCACACGTGATCTTCTGGGTGCTCACGGGCGCGCTGCTCCTGACCTCGCTGGTGCTGGGCGTCCGTGCGTTCCGCGCCGGCCCGTCTACCGACGGCGGTGACGAGGAGGCCGATGATGTCAGCGTCATGGACCTGTCTGCCGAGGCCCGCGCGAAGCGCCTGAAGCAGCTCAAGAAACTGCGGGCGAAGCGCATCGGTCAGAGATGACGAGTCGGGCGCTGGTACCACCCGGCTGATGCCGCAGACTTGGGCCGAGCCCCTGCGCTCAGGACTCCGGGTCGAGCTGCTCCTCGAGCTCGAAGAGCTCGTCGACCGCAGCCGCGGCGTCAGGATCGTCGTCCACGTCCTCGGTCGCGCTGATCCGCCAGGCGAGGTCGTGGACGCGCTGATCCTGAGTCGGGTCGGCGGTGAGGATGGCGTGCACTGCCTCGACGACGCCGGGCTGCGCGACACGGACCACGTGCTTCTCGGCCTCCACGGCATCGTCGGTCGCAGGCGTCTTGCGTCCGAAGAGTCCGCGCTTCGGCGGGGGAGCGCTGTCGAGCCGGTCCAGCGCTTCCGCGATACGCGCGGTGTCGCCGTTCGGGTCGCTGACATAGGTGCGCTCGGACCGTTGTCCGTAGACCATCCAGCTGATCGCGCTCATCGGTACCTCTCGTTCCGCTCGTTCCGCTCGTTCCGCGTGGTGTCCGGGGCGAACCGGAATGCTCAGGACGCGACGAGGTTAGCAGTGGGGAAGGGCAGATCTCAGGACCTCCCACGCGGGTCCGGCCGCTCGAGGTGCGCACCGGTCTCCGCCGGTCCCGGACACCGGCGGAGTCACGTGGGCGACCGGAGCCCTGATCCCGCATGGGTACCGCTCCCCATCGACGCTCCATCCAGGCCCCAGTACTGTCGTGAGCAGTCGGATCGGCCGTGGGGGCCGGCCGGGATCTGAAAAAGGAGAGTTCTCATGGCGAACATGAACGTGACCTACGAGGAGCTTCGGGGTACCGCGGGTCAGCTGCGTAACGGTCAGCAGCAGATCATGGACACCCTGCAGAACCTGTCCTCGCAGGTGAACAACCTGGTGGCTTCTGGTTTCCAGACGGACCAGGCCTCGGGCAAGTTCCAGCAGTCCTACGAGGAGTTCACCACGGGTGCCAAGCAGGCCATCGAGGGTATCGAGGGTATGGCCTCGTTCCTCGAGCAGGCCGCTCAGACGCTGCAGGACACCGACCAGCAGCTCGCCTCGGGCATCTGAGTCTCCGTACTCCCTACGGTTCGCGGGGGCGGTTCCGGACTACGGTCCAGGGCCGCCCCCGACGTCGTTTCCCGCTGGTGCCGTGTAGTTCGGTCGCTTGCTGGCACTGGCCGGCCTGATCGGGCCGGCTTTGCGGGCATTGCTGGAAGCAGGCCGTTACGCTCGTCCAGCGAGACCACGCTCTGGTGGACGCCAGGCGGAGCATGTCGCCCATCGGCTGCCGATGGGTACTGGTGCCCATCGACGGTTTTCCGGGGGCGTCGCTAGTGTGTGGGCAGTCGGACCGGCCGTGGGGGCCGGCCGGAATCTGAGATCGAGAAGGGGAGTACTCATGGCGAACATGAACGTGACCTACGAGGAGCTTCGGGGTACCGCGGGTCAGCTGCGTAACGGTCAGCAGCAGATCATGGACACCCTGCAGAACCTGTCCTCGCAGGTGAACAACCTGGTGGCTTCTGGTTTCCAGACGGACCAGGCCTCGGGCAAGTTCCAGCAGTCCTACGAGGAGTTCACCACGGGTGCCAAGCAGGCCATCGAGGGTATCGAGGGTATGGCCTCGTTCCTCGAGCAGGCCGCTCAGACGCTGCAGGACACCGACCAGCAGCTCGCCTCGGGCATCTGAGACCGACCTCAGTCAGTCCATAACAGGGCGGTTCCAGGCAATGGCCTGGAGCCGCCCTGTCATGTGTCCGTAGGTCAAGCACACAGAGAGGTACACCGTGGGTGACCGACTTGTTGTCGATGTCAGGCTGCTGACCGACACCGGAGACCAGCTGACGTCGATCGTCAACGAGTTCGAGGGCGCGGACGCCTACGCCGAGTCCGTCGCCGACGCCGTCGGCGACGACAAGCTCGCGGGCGCAGTCCGGGACTTCTCCACGAAGTGGAAGGGCCGCCGCGAGAAGATGCGCGACAGCATCGCGAACCTCGCGGAACTGACCACGGCCGTGGGCGACCAGTTCAAGGATGTCGACGGCACGCTCGGCAAGAGCCTCGAGGAAGGGTAGAACCAGTGAGCTGGGAACCATTGGCGCCGTCCGACCCCATCCCGGGTGAGCCGCAGGTGTCGCGTTCGGCGGGCACGTACTACGGCGAGATCGCGAACGCGATGGCGAACGCATACCGTTCGCTCGGGATCATGGAGGACATGGAAGGCTTCGAGTCCGACGCTGTCGACAAGCTGCGCGAGCGGGCAGAGGACGTCCGCAGCGAGGTCAACAAGGCCGAGGCCCGCTATCGTGCGGCGTCCTCCGCGTTGACCCAGTACGCGGTGGACCACCAGGACGCCAAGGACGCGGCGTCGGCCCTGCTCGAGCGCGCGCGGACCGCGCAGGACGCGGTCGAGGAGGACGAGCGGAGCGCCAACACGGCCCAGGGCAACCTCGACGACGCCGTCTCGGCGTCGCGGACCTCGGGCGAGGAGCTCGATCCGGCGACGCGTTCGGCACTGAGCACCGCGAACTCCAACCTCGAGAGCTCACAAGGCGTCCTCACCGGGATCATCAACGAGCTGCCCGGTGTCGTCAGCAGCTGGCGCACCAAGGCAGGCACGGCTGCCGACGCGATCACCGACGCGGTCGAGGCGGACGACCTCAACGACGGCTGGTGGGAGAAGTGGGGCTCGAAGGTCGCCAGCTTCGTCTCCAAGTGGGCCGGCAAGATCGCCATGTGGGCGGGTATCGCCGCGCTGTTTCTCGGCTGGGTGCCGATCCTCGGCCAGATCCTGACGGCCATCGCGATCATCGCGACGGTCGCGGCGCTTGTCGCCGACACCGCGCTGGTGGTACATGGCGAGGGCGACTGGGTGAACGTGCTGCTCGGCGTGATCGGTGTCCTGTCGTTCGGTGTCGGGCGCCTCGTCGGGGCAGCGGGCAAGGCTGCAGCGGCCAAGGGCATGGCGCAGGGCGCAGCACGTGGACAGCGGGTCTTCCAGAATTCCGCCAAGTTCGGTAGCCCGCTCAACAGGGCAGCGGCGCGTGGTGCGTGGACCAATGCGACGAAGGCGTTCAAGTCGGTTCCGTACACCAAGGTGAATCCGGGGAGCTGGTTCAAGTCCGGGCTCGCGTCCTTCAAGGGGCTCTCCGGCAAGGCAGCGGTCATGAACTTCATGGGGCACGGCGATGCAGCGCGCGCTTACCAGACGCTGCGCAACGCCGACAACGTCGCCCAGTTCTCGAAGAACGCGACGGGCTACGTCGGCACCATGGGGTGGCTCGGCTCGCTCAACCCGGCGAAGGTCGGCAGCTTCGGGTCGGCTCTTGTGCCGTACGCGACGGACGTAGCCGCCAACTCGACCCTGTTGTATCGGGACGTGCGTACCTGGTGAGAAGCGAGGGGAGCAAGCGATGGAGCAGCAGGAGGAGTCGTGGCGTCCGTGGGACGAGGATCAGGTCTTCACCTTTCCGGTGCGGGAGGACTGGATCTTCTGGGTGGCTGGTATGGATGACGGGGGAGCGGAGGAGGTCGCCGCGACCCGTGAGTGGGGTGCGGGTAATCCTGCTGTGATCGGCGCCATTCGTGCCATGGACCAGGACGCTGTCGAGGACGGGGACGGCAATGCGTGGGGTGCCGGCGTCTGGCTCCCTGCCGAGCACGATCACGAAATTCGCGCCGGTGTGCTGATCAAGACGTTCCCTGACCGTGGGAACCCGAAGAAGGCGTACCGGAAGTTTAGGAAACAGGCGGCGCGCGTACCGCAGGTACCGGGCGTGACGATCAGCGCCTACGACGTCGACGAGGGCGAGGTGGACTTCGGCCCGTGCGTGATACAGAGCATCGACACGGTCAATAACGCGGGCGAGTTGCAGCTCCACTGGTTCGTCACGTTCTTCAGCGAGGGCAAGGACGAGGTGGTGCGGCTTGAGTTCACGACCGCGTATGCGCACCTGGCGGAGGACATCGGGGTTCAGATCGGCGATCTGATCTCGCATGCCTACTACGGCGTCAAGCCTGGGTCGGCGCTGTCGAAGGAGTTGGGGCTGGAGTGAGTACCGAGCTGGAGACCTCGGGGCCCGACCTCGGTGCCGGGTCTGATGACGGTCCTGCCGATCTGCAGGCTGCTGCGGCTGCTTCGTTCCGCGCGGCGGCGACCTCGTGGGCGTTCGTGTATCCGCACGGCTGGTGGACCGTCCCGCTGGCGGACCCTGCGCAGATCGACGGCGCGGTGCGGAAGATCGTTGTCGGCAGGCTGGGCCGCCGGGACGACCGGGCCCGCGCCCGGCGAGAGGCGCGTGAGTACCTCGCCCAGGCGGCCCACGGCGCGGCCGAGGAGGGCGGGCTCAGCCTGGCGGTCTTCAGCATGGACGTCGGCGACGTCGCGATCACCGGGACCATGGGGGTGTTCCCGTACCAGGTGACCGAAGGCGGCCGTGACGAGCTGATCGCGAGCATCACCGGTTCGACGTCGGGCGCGGACGTCGACAAGCAGAAGCTCGACGACGGGTGGGTGCTGCGCGCTGTACGGCAGAGCGAGATCGAGCGGACCGATCCAGAAGGCAATCCGATGCTGCCCGAGCTCAGGGCCGATTATTGGACAGAGCGTCGTGGTCTCGACAAGATTCTCCAGGTGTCTTTCACCACGCCGTTCGTGCCGCTCCGTGAGGCGATGCTCGAGCTCTTCGACGCGATAGTCCTTTCCCTGCACCCGGTGGTGCGCGGATGATCGCCGCGCCACCACAGCTGCCGTCGGACGACCCCGGCACGCTGGTGATCGTCACGGGCATCCTCTTGGCTCTGGTTGCCTGCTTCTTCGGCTTCTGGGTGCTCGGGGGATACCGCTTCTTCATCGGCAGGGTCGAGGACCTCGAAAACCCGTGGGACCTGGTGCGCCGCTCAGTTCCCGTTATCCTCGCCCTGATCGTGGCGTGTGGCTTGTTTCTCGGCCTGCTGTGGCTGGAGGATCGCAACCGCGAGGCCGCCCAGGACCGCTACGACGAGTGGTCCCAGCAGCAGTGGCTCGAAGAACAGCAGAGCCTCGACCCCACCCCGACACCTACGCCATCGGAGACCCCATGAACGCGAACGCCCGCAAGAAGCTCTGAATCGGTGCCGTCAAACCTGTTGGTGCGGAACACCTCGAAGTTCGGCAGCCCGCTCAATCGGGCCGCAGCACGGAACGCGCTGGCCAACGCGACAATGGCCTAGTCCGTTCCGTACACCAAGCTGAACCCGGTGAGCTGGTTCAGGTCCGGCGCCTCGTCCTTCGCGGCCCTCACCGGCAAGGTGCGGTTCATGAACTTCGTGGGACATAGCGAGGCGGCGCGCGCCTATCAGACGTTGCGCAAGGTCGACGACATCGCGCAGTTCTCGAAGAACGCGACCGGCTATGTCGGCAGCTTTGGGTCGGCTCTTGTGCCGTACGGGACGGACGTTGCCGCCAACTCGACGCTGTTGTATCGGGACGTGCGTACATGGTGAGAAGCGAGGGGGAGCAAGCGATGGAGCAGCAGGGGGAGTCGTGGCGTCCGTGGGACGAGGATCAGGTCTTCACCTTTCCGGAACGCGAGGACTGGATCTTCTGGGTCACGGGTATGGGCACCGAGGGCGCAGAGGAGATCGCCGCGACCCGTGAGTGGGGCGTTGGCAATGCTGCTGTGATCGGCGCCATCCGTGCCATGGACCAGGACGCGGTCGAGGACGAGGACGGGACTGCGTGGGGCGTGGGTGTCTGGCTCCCTGCCGAGCATGACCACGAGGTCCGCGCCGGCGTGCTGATCAGGACGTTCCCTGACCGTGGGAACGCGAAGAAGGCGTACCGGAAGTTCCGCAAGCAGGCGGCACGTGTACCGCAGCTGCCGGGCGTGACGATCAGCTCATACGACGTGGGAGAGGGCGAGGTGGACCTCGGCCCGATGGTCGAGCAGATTATTGACACGGTCAATGAAGCGGGCGAGCTGTATCTGTACTGGTTCTACACCTTCTTCAGTGACGCCAAGGACGAAGTGGTTCGGCTTGAGTTCCGGAGCGTGTACGCACACCTGGTGGATGAGATCGAGGAGCAGATCAGTGACCTGCTCTCGCATGCCTTCTACGGGGTCGAGCCTGGGTCGGCGCTGTCGAAGGAACTGGGGCTGGAGTGAGTACGGAGACAGAGGCCTCGGGGCCCGACCTCGGGGCCGGGTCTGACGACGGTCCTGCCGACCTCCAGGCTGCTGCGGCCGCTTCGTTCCGCGCGGCGGCCACCTCGTGGGCGTTCGTGTACCCGCGTGGCTGGTGGACAGCCGACTATTGGACAGCCGACTATTGGACAGAGCGCCGTGGTCTCGAGAAGATTCTCCAGGTGTCTTTCACCACGCCGTTCGTGCCGCTCCGTGAGGCGATGCTCGAGCTCTTCGACGCGATAGTTCTCTCGCTGCACCCGGTGGTTCGCGGATGATCGCCGCGGCGCCGCCGCTGCCGTCGGATGACCCGAGCGTGCTGACCGTCATCCTGGCGATAGTTCTGGTTCTGGTTGTCTGCTTCTTCGCGTTCTGGGTGCTGGGCGGCTACCGCTTTTTCATCGGCGACCTGGGGAACTACACCAGGCTCTGGGAGCCGTTGCGCCCCACACTGCTCCTCGTGCTTGCCATGTTCGTCGCGCTCGGCCTGACGTATCTCTCGTGGGCGCACGATGAGCGCAACCGCGAGGCCGCCCAGGACCGCTACGACGAGTGGTCCCAGCAGCAGTGGCTCGAGGAACAGCAGAGCCTCGACCCCACCCCGACACCTACGCCATCGGAGACCCCATGAACGCGAACGCCCGCAAGAAGCTATGGATCGGCGCCCTCGTCGTCTTCGCCCTCGTCTCGGTCGTGCGGCTCGTCCTCACCATCCAGCGTGACGGCATCGGCGACAGCACCCTGTGGATCGCGCTCCTGATCGTCCTCGTGATCTGTGGCATCACGGTCGCCGTGATGCTCGGTCGCTCCAAGCGCGTCGCGACGAACGCCCGGCAGGGCCGCCGGGACGTCGTCGTCATCCCTGCGTACTCGACCGCGGAGTCCGCCGAGGAGGCCGGGGCGTACGCCAACAAGGTGCCCGGTCTGATGGGTATGGGCGGTAGCCCGTTGGCCCTCGTGGTCGCCCCCGGGCAGATCGAGGTCTGGGCCGGGCGCCGCAGCACCGCACCTGCCTGGATCGTGCGCCGTCCGGCGCAGGCCGGTGTGGTGCAGGCTGTCTACGGGACCCGGACGATCGATGCCCTCAAGGTGTCCGGCGGCGCGACGTCCGCCACCGTCATCCCCGCGTACAGCCCGCTGCGCGCCATGGGCGGGAGCGGCAAGGAGGACCTGCAGCGTGCGGTCGCCGAGGTCAGTGCGGGCCAGCCCAGCAGGTGAGGATCCGGCACGCGGGGCGTGAAAGGTGAGACGCCTGGTGAGGCGATCCTTACCCTGTCGGTAGAATCAGGACCGGCCTTCGCTTCCCTCCTGACCTCGACCCGGAAGGCGCCCCTTTCGTGAGCACCACCCGACCCCTGCGCGTCGCCGTCGTCGGCGCCGGCCCTGCCGGCATCTACGCGAGCGACATCCTGTCCAAGACCGACCTCGACGTCAGCATCGACCTGTTCGAGCGCCTTCCCGCGCCGTTCGGTCTGGTGCGGTACGGCGTGGCCCCGGACCACCCGCGCATCAAGCAGATCATCGTCGCGCTCCACCGGGTGCTGAGCCGCGGAGACATCCGTCTGCTCGCCAACGTGGACTACGGCGTGGACGTGAAGCTCGAGGACCTGCGCCAGTTCTACGACGCGGTGATCTTCTCCACCGGTTCCATCAAGGACGCCGAGCTGAACATCCCCGGCATCGACCTGGACGGCTCGTACGGTGCCGCGGACTTCGTGTCCTGGTACGACGGCCACCCGGACGTACCGCGCACCTGGCCGCTGGAGGCGGAGCAGGTGGCCGTGATCGGTGCGGGCAACGTCGCTCTCGACGTGGCCCGCATCCTGGCCAAGCACGCGGACGACCTGCTGCCCACCGAGGTCCCGGGCAACGTGTACGAGATCCTGAAGACCTCCCCGGTCACCGATGTGCACGTGTTCGCGCGCCGCGGCCCGGCGCAGGTCAAGTTCTCGCCGCTGGAGCTGCGCGAGCTGGGCCACGTGCCCGACGTCGACATCGTCGTCTACCCGGAGGACTTCGACTTCGACGAGGGCTCCGAGTCGGCCATCAACTCCTCGAACCAGACCAAGCAGGTAGTGAAGACCCTGGTGGACTGGACGCTGAAGGACCCGGCGCAGAACACGGCCTCGCGCCGTCTGCACCTGCACTTCCTGAACGCCCCGGCCGAGGTGCTCGGCGAGAACGGCAAGGTGGTCGGCTTCCGCACGGAGCGCACCGCGCTGCAGGGCGACGGCACCAGCAAGGGCACCGGCGAGTTCACCGACTGGCCGGTCCAGGCCGTCTACCGCGCCGTCGGCTACTTCGGCTCGGCACTGCCGGAGATCCCGTACGACGACGTCAAGGGCGTCATCACCAACCGCGAGGGCCGGGTCGTCGACATCGACGGCAACCAGGTCCCCGGCGTGTACGCGACCGGCTGGATCAAGCGCGGCCCGGTGGGCCTCATCGGCCACACCAAGTCCGACGCGTCCGAGACGGTGCGTCACCTCGTCGAGGACGTCACCGGTGTGGCCGACGGCGAGGCGCCCGGTGACCTGGACGGTGGCCGTACCGCATCGCACGGTGCGCCGGAGGCCGTCACCGAGTTCCTCGCGGGCAAGGGTGTCGAGTACGTCGAGTGGTCCGGCTGGGAGCTCCTGGACGCGCACGAGCGGGCGCTCGGCGAGGCAGAGGGCCGTGAGCGGGTCAAGGTGGTACCGCGTGACGAGATGATCTCGATCAGCAGGCCGCAGGCCTGACCGGTCCGGCCATGACGGGCAGACGGCGTGGGTCCCGGCCGGGGCCCACGCCGTTTTCGCGCCCGCAGCCCGGTGCGAGATCATGCTCGCGGGAACCGTCGCCCGGCGCGGCGCGTTCGGCTGGGAGGAAAGGAGTGCGATGCACAGGCACTACAACGGGCTGAAGACCGCCGCGCTGTTCGGTGGGATGTGGGTCGTCATCTTCGGGATCTGGGCGCTCTTCGGGCGCAGTTCCAGCATGCTGTGGATCTTCGTGCTCATCGGGCTGGGTACGACGGCCTACGGTTACTGGAACTCCGACAAGCTGGCGATCCGGGCCATGCGCGCGTATCCCGTCACGGAGCTGCAGGCGCCGGAGATGCACCGCATCGTTCGGGAGCTGTCGACGGCGGCGCGCCAGCCGATGCCTCGGCTGTACATCTCGCCCACCAAGGCGCCCAACGCGTTCGCCACGGGGCGCAATCCGCAGAACGCCGCGGTGTGCTGCACGGAGGGCATCCTGCAGCTGCTGAACGAGCGAGAGCTGCGCGGCGTGCTCGGGCACGAGCTCATGCACGTGTACAACCGCGACATCCTCACGTCGTCGGTCGCTTCCGCGATGGCGGGGCTCATCACGGCGCTGGCGCAGTTCCTGCTGTTCTTCGGCGGCGGTGACCGCCGTGAGGGCGGCAACCCGCTCGCCGCGCTCGCCATGGCGTTCCTCGCCCCGGTGGCCGCGATGCTGATCCAGATGGCGATCTCCCGCACTCGTGAGTACGACGCCGACGAGGACGGCGCCCGCCTCACGGGCGACCCGCTGGCACTGGCCTCCGCGCTGGCCAAGCTGGAGCAGGGCACGCAGCGCGCACCGCTGCCGCAGGACCGCGAACTCACCAACGTGTCGCACGTGATGATCGCGAACCCGTTCCGGGGGGCGGGGATCGGACGACTGTTCGCCACGCACCCGCCGATGAAGGATCGGATCCGTCGCCTCGAAGGGATGGCCGGCGGGCCGTCGGACGGTTACGGTCCCGGCTGGTCCGGCGGACCGACGCCGGGTCCCGACGCGCCGCCCTGGGGTACGCCGCCGCGATACTGAGCCGTGCGACGGGCTAGCGCGGGTCACTTTCCGCCCGGGCCTGTTCGACGTCGCGGGTCCGGGCGAGCTCGACGCGCAACGCCCGGACTTCCGCGGCGAGGCCCTCCACCTGGGCGCGGGTGGCCGTCGCCTCGTCCTCGGCCGCCTCCTCGACGGTCTGCACCATCCAGGACGCCAGGGTCGCGGTGACGACACCGAGCAGGGCGATACCGCCGACCATGAGGCCGGCCGCGATGAACCGGCCGGCCGTCGTCACGGGGAACTGGTCGCCGTAGCCCACGGTGGTCATCGTGGTGATGGCCCACCAGAAGCCGTCGCCGAGGCCCTCGATGGTGGCGCCGGTCGCGCCACGCTCGGTGTCCGTGATGGCCAGGGCGCTGGTGAGGATCAGCAGGGCCGTCCCGCCCGTTGCGTACGTGACCACCCGGCCGCGCAGGCGCTGCACGCCCGTCCGGCTGAACCGCTGCAGCACCTTGACCAGGAGCAGCAGCCGCAGCGGACGCAGCAGGGGGAGAGCGACGACCAGCAGATCGAGCCAATAGCGCCGGACGAACTGCCACTTGTCGTCGGCGAGGCTGAGCCGCACCACATAGTCGATGGCGAAGGCGAACCAGGCGACCGTCATCAGGGTGCCGCAGAGCACGTCGACCCAGCGCGGCAGATCGGGGAGCGCGATGGGCAGCCCGTAGGCGATGAGGAAGATCACGGCCACCCCGATCAGCGGCCACTCGGTGCGTTGTCTCCAGAGATCGAGTCGCGACATGGTCCAGCAGCCTATCCGTTCGTCCCTGGCCTGCCGCGCCGGATACGGTGGTGCCAGATCCCACTGGACGTGCAGGGGCGTCCGGTTGTTTACGCAGAAGGAGCACGACATGGCCGACTCGTCGTTCGACATCGTCAGCAAGGTCGACCGCCAGGAGGTCGACAACGCGCTGAACCAGTCCGGCAAGGAAGTCTCGCAGCGGTACGACTTCAAGAACGTGGGCGCTTCGATCAGCTGGAGCGGCGAGAGCATCGTGATCGTCGCCAACTCGTCGGAGCGCGTGCTCGCCGTCCTCGACGTCTTCGAGACCAAGCTGATCAAGCGCGGGGTCTCGCTCAAGGCGATCGACGTCGGCGAGCGCGAGCCCCAGCCCTCCGGCAAGGAGTACCGCCTCGCGGCCACCCTCAAGGAGGGCTTGGCGGGCGAGTCCGCGAAGAAGGTCACCAAGATCATTCGCGAGGAGGGCCCCAAGGGTGTGAAGACGCAGATCACCGGCGACGAGGTGCGCGTGACCAGCAAGTCGCGCGACCAGCTGCAGGAGGTCATGGCGCTGCTGAAGGGTTCGGACCTGGACTTCGCGCTCCAGTTCACGAACTACCGCTGACCGTTGGTCGAGCCCGTCGAGCCCGTTGAACCCCGCCCCGACCGCGTGTCGACGGCTGGCGCTGCGGCCGGGCGGTCACCGGGACACCGGTGGCCGCCCGCTCGGTCTGTCACGAGGACATCGCGAGCTCTTCGGTCAGTTCGATGCAGCGGAGGCGGGCCGGAGACCAGTCGTAGGGCATCTTCATGGTGGCTTCCCACGCACTCATGGAACCTGGCTCCCTTTCAGAGCTGTGGCCGGTCTCGTCCGCACCCTCATCATCGGTAGGGGGGTGCAGGGCGTCCCAGGCGTCGAAGAGCGCATCGTCTTTCTCCGCGAGGCCGGAATCCTCGATGACGGCTTCGAGCGCCTTTTCGAAGGCGTGCCGTTGGGCAGCCACCTGCGCCACCCGGGGGTCGTCGACAGCAACCGTGTCGTCGAGTGCCTCCTCGGCGGCATCAACACGGTCGGATTCCTCCCGCAGCTCCGGGTGGGTCGCCAGGGCGATGTAGCGAGTGGCGTTGACGGCCGCGCCGAGCGGGCCGAAGATCCGCTCGATGACCAGCATGTTGTCCAGGTCTGCCTGGCGTAGGGAACCCTCGGGCAGGCTCTTGAGGCGGCTGGTGACGAAGTCGGACAGCAGGCCCATCCTGCTGCCCTCCGTGCGCATGCGCTGCACCGCAGTCCGCTGTCGCTGCAGCTCTGCTTCCTGGGCGACGAGCGTTTCCTCCACCCGTTCCAGGATGCCCGCGATCTCGCCGTCGCCGTCGCCGTCGGCACCGGCAGAAGCCGTGTCGGCGAAGGCGGCACGGATATCGTCCAGGGCGATCCCGGCGTCGGCCATCTTGCGGATCCACAGCAGCCGGATCATGTCTTCGTAGCCGTAGCGGCGGCGGTCGTCACCGCCCCGCTCGGGCTCGGGGAGCAGGCCGATCTCGTGGTAGTGCCGGATCGCCCGCGGTGTGGTGCCGACGAAGGCTGCCGCGTCACCGATCTTGACCCGGCGCGGCGGGATGAACGACGAATACATGAGCGGGGAGTCTTCCTCAGTGGGGCGGGCCATGAGTCCACGGGACCACATGCCGCTACGGAAGGTGCAACTCCAAACACTCCGACCGGCATTGAGTGCTGGATATTCGCCCCCGAACGGGCCCGGATCGGGGCGAATATCCAGCACTCAACGAGGTCGGGGTTCAACCGACCGGGAGCGGGTCTGGTGCACGCTTCGCCTCGGCGGGGGACGGGGGTGTGGTCGTGAGGGACAGGCCGTCGCCCCGGCGACGGAACAGCAGCGCCGACAGCACCGCACCCACGGCGAAGAACCCGGCACCCCACCAGTACGCGGTCGAGTAGCTCGTGATCGCCGCCTGGGTGGCGACGGCCTCGGTCGCGGGCCCGTGGGCCACCAGATAGTCGGCCGCTGCGGTGGCGGCCAGCGTGTTGAGCAGGGCGGTGCCGATCGAGCCACCGACCTGCTGGCTCGTGTTCACCATCGCCGAGGCGACGCCGGCGAACTGCCGGTCGACGCCGAGCGTGGCGGTCTGCATCGACGCGGGCATGATCGTGCCCATCCCGAGGCCGACGAGCATCAGCGGCAGCAGCACGTCCGGGGCGAACGAGCTGGAGGCGTCGAGGAACGTGAGGCCGACCATGCCAGCGGTGCCGAGCGCCATGCCCACCGGCACCATGAGCTTGGGGCCGAACCGGGGCACGAACACATTGGTGCCCAGCTGGGCGGCGAGCACGAGCATCCCGATCATGGGCAGGAACGCGAGACCTGTCTGGATGGGTGAGTACCCGAGCGTGAGCTGCAGGTAGTAGGTGACGAAGAGGAACACGCCGAACATCCCCGCACCCGCGATCAGCACCGAGATGTAGGCAGCGCCGCGGTTGCGGTCCAGGACTATCGAGAGCGGCAGCAGGGGGTGCTCCGCTCGCGCCTGCCAGGCGCCGAACGCCGCCACCAGCACGACGGAGCCGGCCAGCATGCCCCAGGTCAGCGGCGACTCCCAGCCTCCGGTCTCGGCGTTCGAGAAGCCGTAGACGAGGCTGAAGAGTGCGCCGGACACGAGCACGGTGCCGGGCACGTCGAGCTTCGGCCGGGGTCCGGCCTGCTCGGCGCGCGGGATGAGGACCAGGGCGCCGACGAGGGCGACCGCCGCGATGAACACGTTGATGTAGAGGTTCCACCGCCAGTCGAGCGACTCCGTCAGGACCCCGCCCAGGAGCAGGCCCACGGCGCCGCCGGCACCGGCGATGGCGCCGAAGACGCCGAAGGCCTGGGCGCGCTCCTTCGGCACGGTGAACGTCGTGGTCAGCACGGCGAGCGCGGTGGGAGCGAGCAGCGCGCCGAAGACGCCCTGCAGTGCGCGAGCCGCCACGAGCAGCTCGAACGAGCCCGCGGCGCCGCCGAGGGCCGACGCGATGGCGAACCCGATGAGGCCGATGACGAAGGTGCGCTTGCGGCCGATGAGGTCGGAGAGCCGTCCGCCGAGCAGGAGCAGGCTGGCGAAGGCGAGGGAGTAGGCGGTGATGACCCACTGCCGCTGGCCGTCCGAGAAGTCGAGGTCGGCCTGGGCGGACGGGAGTGCGATGTTCACGACTGTCGCGTCGAGCACCACCATGAGTTGGGCGAGCCCGACCACGACGAGCGTGATCCAGCGACGGCGGTCGGCCGCGGGGGTTTCGGTATCGGACATGCCAACACCATATACGAGACTGAGCAGTTCCGGAAAGGGCTGGTTCAATAATTAACCTGACGGTAAGGTCGGAGGCGGACAGAGGGAGGAGGGCGACTGCGATGACGCAGACCGAGCAGGCCGAGGCGAGACCCCGGCTCGGGCGCAAGCGAGACCACACCCGCGACCCGGAGATCCTGGATGCCGCGCTCGACGTGCTGGCGGAGACCGGCTATGACGGGATGACGATCGACCTCGTCGCGGCGCGGGCCAAGGCCGGAAAGGCGACCGTCTACCGCCGGTGGTCGTCCAAGGCGGACCTGGTGCTCGACGCCGTCGCGTGCATGAAGGGCAGTGACCTGGACCTCGACAGCCTGCCGGACACGGGGACGCTGCGCGGAGACCTGGTCGCCATGGTCAAGCCGCCGAGCATCCGGGACAGCGAGCGCAAGCTCAAGGTGATGGCAGGGATCGTGTCCATGATCGCCCGCAACCCCGAGCTGGCCGCCGCCGCACACGAGGCGCTCGTCGAGCCGCGCGCGGCCGTCAACCGCGTCTTCTTCCAGCGTGCGATCGACCGCGGAGAGGTCCGTGCGGATCTCGACGTCGAGAAGCTCTGCATGGTCGGCCCCGCGATGGTCGCCTACCGCACGCTGATGCTGCGCATCCCCGTCGACCGGGAGTTCCTGATCGCCAACATCGACGAGATCATCCTGCCCGCTGCAGGGCTCCGCGGCGCCTGACCTGGTGCAGCTCGACAAAGGGCGCCCGCCGACGAACCTCGGCGGGCGCCCTTTGTCGTGCGCTGATCCTGGACATCGCCGCATGTGAAAGATACATTTGGTCAGTCGTACAAGACGATCGACCAAGGAGTGTGCCGGGTGTCCGGTCAGACGAATGCCGAACGGGGCAGGGACGTCCGTGCCCGCCTGTCGCAGGCCGCGCGGGAACTCATCAGCGAGGTCGGCTGGGGCGGGGTGAGCACCCGCGTGCTGGCCGAGCGGGCCGGCGTGCGCTACGGGCTCGTGCACTATCACTTCGAGTCGCTCCAGGCACTGCTGCGCCAGGCCACGCTCGAGGCGATGAGCGGCCTGCTCGACGGCACCGCGGCACTGCTCGCCGACGCGGCGACTCCCGCCGACGGCGTCGAGGCCATGCTGCTCGAGCTCGACCAGTACGACGGCGCGGACCCCGCGTCCCTGCTGTTCATCGAGGGCTACCTCGCCGCCACTCGGGACGCCGAACTGCGGGAGCGGATGGGCGCGATCATGATCCGCTTCCGCACCACCCTCGCGACGGCCTTGGCCGAGGCGGGGCACCCCTCGGCGGACGAGGCCGCGCGCCTGGTCCTGGCGGTCTTCGACGGCTTCATCCTGCACAAGGGGCTCGATCCGGAGCTGTCCGGTCCCGCGATCGCGCCCCTCCTGCGCACGCTCACCAGCATGCAGTCCACCGCACCGAACGGAGCACAACGATGAGAGCAGTGATCAGCGGCGCCGGCATCGCCGGCCTGGCCCTGGCCAACCGTCTGTACCACCACGGCTGGGACGTCCACGTCGTCGACCGCGCACCCGGGCCGCGGGCCCAGGGGTACATGATCGACTTCTTCGGCCCGGGGTTCGAGGCTGCCACCGCGATGGGTCTCCAGCCGAGGCTGCGTGAGCTCGCCAGCCCCGTCGAGGAGTTCAGCTACATCGACGACCGCGGGCGCAAGACGGTGAGCGTCGGCTACGACCGGTTCGCCAGGGCCGTCGACGGTTCGATCGTCAGCATCATGCGGCCAGAGCTCGAGCGGCTGTTCCGCGAGTCGGTCACGGGTGCGGTCGACCTGCGGTACGGCACCACCGTCGACCGGATCGACGACGGCGTCGTCGAGCTCTCCGACGCCACGACCCTCGACGCCGACCTGATCGTCGGGGCCGACGGCGTCCACTCCGGCCTCCGGTCGCAGGTCTTCGGCCCGGAGCGTGACTACCTCCGCTATCTCGGCATGCAGACCGGTGCGTTCGTGTTCACCGACCCCCACGTGTTCGAGCAGGTGCACGGAAAGTTCGTGCTCACCGAGACGCTCAACCGCCAGATCGGCTTCTACGGGCTGGACGACGGTCGTGTCGCGGTCTTCACCGTGTTCCGCACCGACGACCTGGCGCTGCCCGACGACGCCCGCGCAGCGCTGCGGCGCACGTTCACCGGTATGGGCGACCTCGCCGAGCGCGCCCTGGCGCAGTGCCCGCCGTCCGACGAGGTCTACTTCGACCAGGTCGCCCAGATCGTCACGCCGAGCTGGACCGACGGGCGAGTCGGCCTCGTCGGCGACGCCGCACACGCGGTCTCGCTCGTCGCCGGCCAGGGTGCGTCGCTCGGTGTCGCGGGTGCCTACCTGCTGGCCGAACGGGTCCAGGCCGCGTCGTCGGTGCCCGAGGGGCTGGCCGACTACGAGCGGCGCTGGCGCCCGGTCGTCACCGGCGTCCAGCGGTCGGCCCGGGACCGGGTCACCGAGTGGTTCGTACCGACCCGGACGGCCACCCTCCTGCTGCGGCGGTGGGGCTTCCGCGCCATGAAGCTGCCCGGCCTCGACCGGATCCTGGTCGGCTCGCTCTTCCCCAAGGGTCGGTCCGTGGCCGAGCTGGGTGCGTGACTCGCGGCGTACCGTAGGCACGTGTCGACACCGGAGAGGGCCAGGAATGACGAGCGCCCACCTCAACCCCTGGACGCAGCCATGACCGGCCTGCCGCGGGTCGTCGCCACCGACCTGGACGGCACCCTGCTCGACAGCCACGGCAACGTCTCGGACCGCACCAGGAACGTCCTCGCCGACCTCGACGCGGCAGGCGTCGAGGTGGTCTTCGTGACCGCCCGCCCGCCGCGCTGGCTGACCCGGTTCACGGACGCGGTCGGGGGCCACGGCCGCGTCATCTGCATCGGCGGGGCCTGCGTGCTCGATCTCGCGACCGGCGAGACCCTCGACACCTGCGGGTTCGACGACGCCGCCGTGCGCGCCGTCGTGACCGGGATCCGCGCCGCGCTGCCCCACGCAGCCCTCGCCTTCGAGCGGCCCGACGGCGTCGTGTTCGACCCGACCTACCCGAACCGCGAGCCCGCGCTGGACCCCGATCTCTGGTCGGTGCCGGTCGAGGAGACGCTCGCCGTGGTCGGCGCGCGCGGCCCGGTGTCGAAGATCCTCGCGCTCGATCCCGCGTACATCCCGCCGCCGGGCATCCTCCTTGATCCGCCGGAGGAGATCCGGCTCGCGCAGGAGCAGTTCTTCACCGCGGTGCGCGGCGCCATCGGGTCGCACGCCCAGCTCGCCTACTCTGGCGCCGTCGGCCTGGCCGAGCTCATGCCGCGCGGCGTCGACAAGGCCGCCGCACTGGCGCGGTGGTGCGCCCGGCTCGGGGTCGACGCCTCCGACGTCTGGGCCTTCGGCGACATGCCCAACGACCTGCCCATGCTCACCTGGGCCGGCCGGGGCATCGCCGTGGCCAACGCCCATCCCGACGTGCTGGCGTGCGCGGACGCCGTCGTCGGGCACCACGATGCCGACGGCGTGGCCGAGGAGCTGGCCAGGGCGCTCGCGGAAGCGCCTGTCTGACCCGGCCCCACCGGCCCCGCCGGGACCACGGGGGCCCCACCAGCCCCGCCGGGGCCACGGCGGCCCAAAGGTCCGCCTCGAGAACGACCTCGGGTACCCATCCGGGCCGATTCCGGTACCCCAGGTCATTCTCGAGGCGGACCGGGGCGCAAGCACCGGGCAGCAAGCACCGGCGGGCCGGGGCTCAGCCGAGTACCGGGCACGGGCGGGTGACGACGGCGCCGTGGGTCGGCCGGACCGAGATCGCGACGTCGGCGACGTCCCGGCCGGACGCCGCGACGACGGCCGCGGCCGTGCAGATGATCTGGTCGACGCCAGCGGGACTGATCTCACCGCCGCGCAACGGCAGGTAGATCGTCACGTAGTCCCAGGCGTCCTCGACGATCGTTCTGGTGCCGGTCGGCGGGATCTCGCTGTGCAGGCCGTCCGCCGTGGGGTGCGCGTCGGCCATCAGCAGCTGGATGGCGCCGTGCACGGATCCCAGCCGGCCGGAATCTCGCACATCGGGCCGGAGCCCGCCGTCGGCGTCGACGAAGTAGAGCGTGGGGCCTTCCGCCAGACCGGTCGGTGCCTCGCCGCCGTCCTCGACGCCGCTCGGTCCCACGCCGCAGCCGCCAGTCAGCAGCGCGGCGGCCAGGACGACGGCCGCACCGACGCCGCGGACTGCCCTACGGCTGCTCATCGCTCTCCCCGTCCTGGCGTCCGTGCCGCCCGCCGTCCGGTCCTGCTTCCGGCTCGAGTGGTTCCGCCTCGAGTGGTTCCGCCTCGAGGTGCCGCGGCAGCCGGAGGACGAACTCGGCTCCAGCGTCCTCGCTGGTGCGGGCGGAGAGACTGCCGCCGTGCAGCTGGGCGTTGACCAGCGTGATCGACAGGCCGAGCCCGCTGCCGTCCGACGCCGCGCGGGCCGAGTCGGCCTTGAAGAAGCGCGCGAAGAGCTGTTCGGCGTCGACGTCGGCGGGCAGCCCTGGGCCGTGGTCGGTCACGACCACCAGCACGTCGTCCGCCTCGGTCCGCACCTCGACCACCACCGGAGGGCTGCCGTGCCGCAGCGCGTTGCCCACGAGGTTGGCGACCGAGATGTCCAGCCGGCGCACGTCGACCCGAGCGAGCACCGGCTCCGTCGGCACGAGGTCGACGTCGCCGTCCCAGCCCCGGGTACGGACCGTGTCGGCGACGACGTGGGCGACGTCGACCAGCTCCCGGCGAAGCGCCACGGCACCGGCGTCGAGTCGAGAGACCTCCAGCAGGTCCTCGGCCAGCCGGGCCAGCTTCCGGGTCCGGTCGACCGCCATCGTCGCCATCTCCCGGTCGTCCGGCGACCGGTCCCGCGCGTCGGCCTCGACCATCTCCATGATGGAGGTGAGCGCCATGATCGGGGTCCGCAGCTCGTGGGAGACGTCGGCGACGAACCGCCGGGCCTCGGCCTCCCGGTGGCGCAGCTCGCCGACGGAGCGTTCCAGGGCCGCCGCCGTGCGGTTGAACGTGGTCGCCAGGTCGGCCAGCTCGTCTCGCCCGGACGGTGTGAGCCGGATGCTGAGGTTCCCCGCGGCCAGCTGGTTCGCGCTGTGCCCCAGCCGCTGGATCGGGCGCAGCACGCTGCGGGAGACCAGCAGCGCGAGCACGACGGCGAGCGGCAGCGCGCCGGCGATGGTCAGGACGACGATGCGGGTCCACCGGTCGAGCTGGGCCTGGGTGGGGGCCAGGTCCTGCACCACGTAGACCTCGACGCCGGAGGCACGCTGCCGGCCGTCGACGTCGGTGCGCAGGATCGGCGTGGCGAGCACCAGCTTGGGGCCGGAGTCGTCGACCACCCGTTGCACGGTGAACCGGTCGCCCTCCGCGACGGCGGAACGCATCTCGTCGCTGATCAGGCCCAGTGCGCCGCCCGACGCCGCCGTCAGACCCTCGAAGGTGACCATGGAGTCCTCGCCGAGCGAGGTGCGCAGGCGCTCCAGCGCCTCCTGGTCGGGCGGGTACTCCACCTCGGGGGCCAGCCGGCTGATCTGGCCGCGGAGGGAGTCGGCGGCACGCCGCTGCGTCTCGTCGACCAGCGATGCCCTGGCGGCGACGTACCCGGCGGCGGACGCCGCGGTAGCCGCCACCATCGCCACCACCACGAACGCCAGGATCACGCGCGCACGCAGGCTCCGCGGCCACCAGCTCCGGGGCCGGTTCCGGCGCCACGACGGGAGATCTCCGCTCCGCATGCCGGCCGTACCTACACCGGGCCGAACCGGTAGCCGAAGCCCCGGACGGTCTGGATGAACACGGGAGCCGCCGGATCGGCCTCGATCTTGGCGCGCAGGCGCTGCACCCCGTTGTCCACCAGCCGTGAGTCGCCGAGGTAGCTGTGCTCCCACACGGACTCCAGGAGCTGCTGGCGGCTCAGCACCTGGCCGGGGGAGGCGGAGAGCTCCAGCAGCAGCCGCAGCTCCGTCGGCGTCATCGCGACGTCTTGCCCGGCCCTGGTCACGCGCATCGAGACCCGGTCGACGACGAGGTCGCCGTAGACCGCCGTCGACCGGCCGGAGCGATCCGGAGCCCCGCGACGGAGCACCGCCCGGATCCGGGCGTCGATGACCCGCGGCTCGACGGGCTTGACGACGTAGTCGTCGGCACCGGACTCGAGGCCGCTGACCACGTCGATGTCGTCGCCACGGGCCGTGAGCATCACGATCGGGACGGTCCCGGCGGCGCGAATCCGGCGGCACACCTCGAAGCCGTCCATCGTCGGCAGCATCAGGTCGAGCACGACGAGCTCGGCGGAGTGCTCCACGAACAACCGGAGACCCTCCTCGCCGGTCGGCGCGGCCGCGATGTCGTGCCCGTACCTGCCGAGTGCCTTGGCGAGGCTGACACGGACGGAGTGATCGTCCTCGATCAACAGGATGCGGGACATGGCTCCAAGTATCGAGGAGGCCCTGCCGCCCAGCCACGCCTACGGGCGCTCTGCGACACGGTTGCGACATCCCGGCGACCAGGCCGCGACACCGCACCGGGAACGTCGGACCCATGAACCGAACACGACGACTCCTGACCGCCGGCGCCGCGCTCGCGCTGGCCGCGGCCGGCTTCACCGCCTACAGCACCCTCGGTACCACCGCCGCCGTCGGCAACAGCGACAAGGTGCTCTACCTGACGTTCGACGACGGCCCCGGCGACGAGACCGTCGAGATCCTGGACGTGCTGCGCGAGCACGACGCCAAGGCGGTCTTCTTCGCGCTGGGCCAGGAGCTGGCCCAGCAGACCGACACGGGGCGCCGGATCGTGGCGGAGGGCCACGCGCTCGCCAACCACACGTGGAGCCACGAGGACCTCACCGGCCTCGACGCCGACGGCCGTGCGCACGAGCTCGCGGACACCGCCCACCTGCTCGAGCGCCTCGGCTCCGCCAGCCCGTGCGTGCGGCCGCCGTACGGGTCCACCGACGCGGAGGTCACGGCCGACCTGGCCGCACGCGGGATGCCACAGGTGCGATGGAACATCGACACCGAGGACTGGACCCGCCCAGGGGCCACAGCCATCGCCGCCCGGCTGCTCCAGGCCGAGAGCGGGGACGTGGTGCTGATGCACGACGGCGGCAGCGACCGGACCCAGACGGTCGCGGCGCTGCGGCAGGCCCTGCCGAAGCTGGCCGCGGCGGGCTACACCTTCGACGTCGTCCCGGGGTGCTGAGCATGAACCTGACGACCGGAAACGAGACGAGGGCGCTCGCGGCGCCGTCCGGCACAGGACGCGCAGCGGGGCCGGAAGCGGGCCACGGGACCGGGCGGGACGCGGAGCGCGCCGTCGGGCGCGCCGGGCACCTGCCGGCGCTGGACGGGCTGCGCGGGGTGGCGATCCTCGGGGTCCTGCTGTTCCACGCGGGTCACCTCGGCGGCGGGTTTCTCGGCGTCGACCTGTTCTTCGCCCTGTCCGGCTACCTGATCACGGACCTCCTGCTCCGGGAGATCCGGGTCAGCGGAACGGTGTCGCTGTCGGCCTTCTGGGGGCGGCGGGTCCGCCGTCTGCTGCCCGCGCTGGTGACGCTGCTGGTCGGCGTCACCGTGCTGACCTGGGCACTGGGCGACGCCGATCTCCGGCGGTCCGCGCTGTCGGACGGTCCGTGGGTGCAGGCGAACCTGGTCAACTGGCACCTGCTCGGGGAGTCGGCCGGCTACTGGGAGGGACTCGGTGCGAGCCGGGTCTTCGGGCACCTGTGGAGCATCGCCGTCGAGGAGCAGTTCTACCTGGTCTGGCCGGTGCTGCTCCTGCTCGTGGCCCGTCGGTCGCGGCGCGTGGAGACCTGGGTGGCCTGGACGGCGGTCGCCGTGTCGGTGGCCTCGCTGGTCCTCATGCTGGCGCTGGTCGACCCTGCGGACACGACCCGCGTCTACACCGGCACCGACACCAGGGCCTTCTCGCTGATGCTGGGCGCCCTCGTGGCCACCGAACCGGTGCGGCGCGCAGTGGAGCGGCTGGTCGGGCGGCCGGCCGGCGTGGCACTGACCCTCCTGGTCGCTGTCCTGGCCGGGCTCTGGTGGATGGCCGACGGCGAGGCGTCCCCGTGGCTGTTCCAGGGCGGGCTGTTCGCGCATTCCCTGCTCGCCGCCCTGGTGGTCGTGCTCTGCGTCCGCGCGCCGGGCAGCCTGCCCGCACGAGCCCTCGGCTGGCGTCCGCTCCGTGCGCTGGGGCTCATCTCCTACAGCCTGTACCTGTGGCACTGGCCCGTCTTCCTCCTGCTGTCCGAGCAGCGGCTCGGACTGACCGGGTGGCCCCACACCGTGGTCGTGTGCGCCGTCTCCATCCTGCTGGCGACGCTGTCCACGGTCCTCGTGGAGAACCCGGTCCGGTTCCGTGCCGGGTGGGCCAGGGGTCGTTCCGGTCTGGTGGCCTTCGTCGCGGCCATGGTCGCGCTGGCTCTGTTCTGGGTGGTCGTCCCCCGACCGGCCGTGGCCGAGATCGACGCGGGTGCCGTGTCGGGTTCCGAGCGGGGCTCTGAACCGGGGCAGGGTTCCGGGCCCGGCTCGGGCTCCGGCGCGGAGCTGTCCACGGTCCTGTTCATGGGGGACTCCATCGCAGCGGGGGAGGCCCTGCCGCTGGACGCGGCGATGGCGGCCAGCGGCCTCACTTTCGAGTCCATCGCGGCCGACGGCGGGGGCGGTGTGGTCGGTCCGCTGGCGGAGTCGACCTGGGCGGACCTGCCCGGTGCCATCGCCTCGGCAGAGCCGGACGTGATCGTCTACCAGCTCACGACCTACGACTGGGGTACCGCGCAGGAACAGCGCGACGGTTACGAGCGGCTCGTGGATACCGCCGCGGACGCCGGGGCCGAGCTCGTGCTCGTCCCGTCCCCGCCGATCCGGCCGGACGACTTCTACGCACCGCACATGGACGAGCTCGACCGGGCGGACGACGTCGCCCGGGAGGTCGCGGCCGGCTCGGGCGGACGTGCCGTGGTCCTCGACAGCTCGGCGGTGTGGGGCGACACCTACCAGCAGGAGCGCGACGGCAAGCCCGACCGGAGCGCCGACGGCATCCACACCTGCCAGCAGGGTGCCGCCCGGTTCGCCGGCTGGCTCCTGGACGAGCTGGCGGCGCGCTACTCCGGCTTCGTCCCCGCAGACCCGCAGGAGTGGGTGGACGACGGCTGGGCGGCCGACGCCCGCTTCAAGGGCTGCTAAGGCCGCACCCTGCGGACGCGCGGCGCCTTCCTGGACTGATGGATGCCGTCGGTGGTGAGCAGCACGAGCGCCACCCAGATCAGGATGAACCCCACCCAGCGCGCGGCCGGCATGTGCTCACCGAAGATGAGCAGCCCGACCAGGAACTGCAGGGCGGGGGTCAGGTACTGCAGCATGCCGACCACGGAGAGGGGCAGGCGCCGCGCGGCGGCACCGAACAGCAGCAGCGGCAGGGCGGTCACCACGCCCGACGCCATCAGCAGGAGCGAGTGGCCGATGCCGTGCCCGGTGAACGTCCCCGAGCTGCCGAGCCAGACGAGGTAGGCGATGGCGAACGGGGTGGCGACCACCGTCTCGACCGCCAGGCCCGGCAGCGCGGGGACGGTGCGGCCCACGCGGTTCTTCACGAGCCCGTACATGCCGAAGGAGAGGGCGAGGCACAGCGAGATCCAGGGCAGCCCGCCGAGCCCGATGGACAGCACGACCACCGATGCGACGCCGAAGGCGACCGCCAGCCACTGCACGGGCCGCAGCCGCTCGCGCAGGATCAGCACGCCGAGCAGCACCGTGAGGACGGGGTTGATGAAGTAGCCGAGGGCGGCGTCGAGCACCCGGTCGGTGAGGACGGCGTACACGTACACGACCCAGTTGATGACGATCAGGACCGCCGCGACGGCGAGCGTGCCCAGGACGCGCGGTGAGCGCAGGGCATCGCGAAAGGCGCCGAGCTGGCGCATGACGGCGAGGGCGATCAGGCAGAACGCGAGGCTCCACACCACCCGGTTGGCGACGATCTCGATGGCGCCGGCCGGCTCGAGCAGGGGGAAGAACAGGGGCATCGCGCCCCAGAGCAGGAAGGCGCTGATCCCGAGGGGCAGGCCCCAGCGGTCGTGGTGTTGTGTCACGGCGTCACGATAGGTCTCGTGGTGTTGCGCCGACCCCGGTGAGCCCTGCTGGGCCCTGTGGGACGCGTCACCAGGCGGGGCCGTCATTTCGATTTCTCGCGAGGGCCCGGAGGGCGCTATGGTTGGGCACGTTCACGGCTGGTTGCCCGAGCGGCCAAAGGGATCTGACTGTAAATCAGACGGCTCAGCCTACGTGGGTTCGAATCCCTCACCAGCCACGTGATGAAGAATCAGGGCGTGACCAGCGACAGCGCTGGTCACGCCCTGATTCGTTGCTGGCTGGTCGCTCCGGTATCGACGGGACTGGCCCAACCGGGTGTACCTGCGCCGGTCCGCTGTGAGCATGCGATCGGGCATGGTTCGCGGCGCTGAACCATGCGCAGGTGCATGCTGGTGGCGGACTTCGCGACGGGCGCTCCGTAGCCGGTCGATCTCGGTCTGAGCGACGCGGCGTACTTCACATCCGATTCGATTTCACGCCAGGCCGGAGGGCATGTAGAGTCTTCCTCGCCGCCCCGATAGCTCAGTCGGCAGAGCGTCTCCATGGTAAGGAGAAGGTCAAGGGTTCGATTCCCTTTCGGGGCTCTGTGATCGACGCGGGGTCGTCCGTCCTCCTCATCGGCTCGCTGATGAGAGAATAGCGGCGGACGGTCTCGCGTTCAGTCACGCGCGGCGGGGTAGCTCAGCTGGTCAGAGCGCACGACTCATAATCGTGAGGTCGCGGGTTCGAGCCCCGCCCTCGCTACCAAAGCAAGTACATCCGTCCGGCGTTACTGCCGGACGACGAGAAGACACATGGCGCCTCTCCCATCGAGGCGCGGAGGTGAGAGCCATGGCAAGCAAGAGTGCGGATGTCCGCCCGAAGATCACGCTCGCATGCGTGGACTGCAAGGAGCGGAACTACATCACCAAGAAGAACCGTCGTAACGACCCTGACCGCCTGGAGCTGGCGAAGTTCTGCCCGCGCTGTGGCAAGCACACGTCGCACCGCGAGACTCGCTGAGTCTCGGTAGCAAGTTCACACCGACGTGGCGAACGCTGACTTCGAGGGCCGGGTCTACCCGGCCGACGCTCCCTACTCCGTAGGCCGCGAGAAGATCCGCGAGTTCGCCAGTGCCGTCGGTGCCACGCACCCCGCGCACCACGATCTCGTGGCAGCGCGGGGTCTTGGCTATCCGGACCTTGTCGCTCCGCCCACGTTCGCCGTGGTCGTGGCGCAGCGCGCCGAGTCGCAGTACATCAGCGACCCGTCCGCCGACATCGACTTCTCGCGCGTGGTCCACGCGGACGAGCGCTTCACGCACCACCGCCCGATCGTCGCAGGCGACGAGCTGACGACGGTGCTGCACGTGGACCGGATCATCTCCCGCGTGGCCATCAGCATGGTGACCACGCGGTGCGAGATCTACGCGATGCCCGAGAGCGTCGAGGTCCCGTCCCCCGAGGCGGACACACCGGGCGAGCACGTCGCCACCGTGACGTCCACGCTCGCGATCCGAGGTGAGGACGCATGAGCCGCCCCGACATCGCAGGCCTCGCCGTCGGAGACGTGATCGGCACGCGCACCGTCACCTTCGACCGTGCGGCGCTCGTGCGTTACGCGGGCGCGAGCGGCGACCTCAACCCGATCCACTGGAACGACAAGGTCGCAGAGGGCGCGGGTCTGCCCGGCGTCATCGCGCACGGCATGCTCACCATGGGCACCGTCGTCGGCCTGGTCTCGGACTGGGCGGGCGACCCGGGCGCCGTCGTCGACTATCAGACGCGGTTCACCAAGCCCGTCGAGGTGCCGAACCCTGGCACCGCGTCCATCGAGGTCACCGGCACGGTCGGCGTGATCGACGCCGATGCCGGCACGGTGCGCGTGGACCTCGCCGTCACCGTCGACGGGGCGAAGGTCCTGGGCCGCACCCAGGTACTCGTCCGCCTCTGATCGCAGCAGTTTCGGGTTATCGACCCGGGACCCTTCTCATGCGCGCCCGGATCGGGTGTGATTCTCTCGTCCACGTTTGTACGGAGTCGACGAGAGGATCTCCGCGTGACGTCACGACGGCGCACTACAGCCTTGGCCACGGCGGCCGGCCTGCTCCTTCCACTCATACCCCTTTCGGCGGCCGATGCGGCATCGACGGCGACCGACGACGGCGTCGTCGCCTGCGCCGCTGTCCTTGCCGCCGGCTCGCTCGACGAGGCGTTCTCGGCGGCCGCCGACGTCACCGGGGCGCCTGCTGACCTGCTCAAGGCGGTGTCGTACATGGAATCGCGCTGGGACCAGCACGCAGGCCAGGCCAGCGCCGACGGCGGCTACGGGGTGTTCAACCTCGAGGGCGCGGGCGGGCTCGGCCACGCGCACGGCGACGGGCTTCCCCTGTCGGCCGTCAACGACAAGGCGGGGCCGGCGCGCGAGGCCACCCCGGAGCTCGCCCGCGCGGCGGCGCTCACCGGTCTCGACGAGGCGACCCTGAAGTCCGACGCTCAGGCCAACGTGTGCGGTGGCGCAGCCCTGCTCGCGTCCTACCAGGCCCAGGCAGTGCGGGACGGTGCGGTCGACGCCGGGCCGGCCGCTTCGACGTCGGCCGCCCTGACCGCGTGGGAGGGCGCAGTGGCCCGCATGAGCGACGTCGATAGTTTCGCTACACAGGTGTACGTAACCCTCCGTGAGGGTGCCGGCACCACCACCCCCGCGGACGGTGCTGTCGTCCTCACCGGTAACCGCGACGTCGTCGTGCCCCGCGACGCGAGCACGAGCGACCCGGAGACGGACTGTCCAGAGGACCTGGGCTGCGAGTGGCTGCCCGCCCCGTACGAGAAGGCCTCGCCGGACCTCCCGGACGACACGGGGGACTACGGCAACCACGACCAGGCCGACCGCACCGGTGCGGGCGGGCCGTCGCTGGACTACATCCTGATCCACGACACCGAGACGGCCTACCAGCCCACGGTGAACCTGGTGCAGGACCCGAGCTACCTGGCGTGGAACTACACGCTGCGCTCCTCGGACGGGCACGTGGCGAACCACCTCGACCCGGCCGACGTCGGCTGGCACGCGGGCAACTGGTTCCTGAACATGCACTCCATCGGCCTGGAGCACGAGGGCTGGGCGGGCACGGGTGCCTGGTACACGGAGTCGATGTACCAGTCGTCGGCTGCGCTGGTGCGCCACCTCGCGGCGGAGCACGACATCCCGCTCGACCGGGCGCACGTCATCGGGCACGACCAGGTGCCGGGCATCCTGCCCGGGTACACCAAGAACGTGCACTGGGACCCGGGCCCGTACTGGGACTGGGACCACTACTTCGAGCTGCTCGGTGCTCCCATCGGCGGCGACCTGGAGGGGACGACCGACGTCCAGCCGGGCGACGTCGTCGAGGTGCGCACGGGGTATGCCGACAACCCGAACACGGTGACGGGCTGCGAGCAGGCGTCGCCAGGGTCGGGGGACTGCGCCGAGGGAGCCGGTACGAACTTCCGGTACCTGCACCAGTCGCCGTCCGACGACGCGCCGCTGGCGAAGGACCCGGGCTGGAAGCCGGACGGCGCCGACGGCACCACCTACGCGAGCGACGTGAGCGCGCGCGTGCAGTCCGGCCACAAGCTGGTCGTCGACCGGGTCGAGGGCGACTGGCTGGGCGTGTGGTGGGCCGGGTCGCTGGCCTGGCTGCACAACCCGGCCGACCGGCCGGTGGTGGTGCCGGCGACGGCGAAGACGGTCACCGTAGCGGGTGACGACCCGGCGCCCGTCTTCGGCCGGGCCTACCCGGAGGCGGCTGCCTACGAGGACCACCCGGGCGTCCCGGTGCAGGAGGTCACGCCGATCGAGTACCAGGTCGGTCCGGAGCAGACGTACGCGGTGGCCGACGACCACGTGGCCTCCGACTACTACCGGGCCACCACGTTCGACGGCTCCGGGCCGGGCGACCGCACGGTCGTGCGGGGCGACGACGTGTACTACCAGGTCTGGCTGGCGCACCGGCACGTGTTCGTCAACGCCGACGACGTCGAGCTGCACGACCCGGTGGTCGCGGACGTGTCCGGTCCGACCATCGAAGGCCGGGCCAAGCCGGGCAGGGTCCTGACGGCCGACGCCGGTACGTACCTGCCGGACGACGTCGACGTGAGCTACCAGTGGCTGCGCGACGGAGAACCGGTGCGCTGGGCGACCGGTTCCCGGTACCTGGTGACGGGCCGCGACCGGGGCGCCGAGCTCACGCTAGAGGTGACGGTCTCGGCCCCCGGGCACACCCGGGCGACCTACACCTCACCCGCGCGGCCGGTCCCCGGCCGCTAGCCCTCCGTTGAGTGCGGGATATTCGTCCTCAGATCCCGTTTCAAGGGGCGAATATCCCGCACTCAACGGGTGGGTCACCAGTTCGGGGTGACGCCTCGGAGGTTGCGGGGGAGCTTTACGTCGTGCGGGTGGTAGACGTAGGTGATGCCGTCGGTCGACGTCTGCCACACGCGCTCGAAGTTCTCCCGCGTGTACACCGAGCGCACCGCCTCGTTGCTGGCCTTGTTCGGGTCGTTGATGATCGGGTCGCCGTCGGCGGTGAACCCGACGAGCGCGACGAGGTGCCCGTTGGTGCCGTAACCAGCCTCGGGCATCTCCTCCTCCTCGAAGTTGATCGAGAAGATGAGCGGGATCCCGGCCTCGATGAACCGTTCGGCCTCCGCGAGGGAGCGCAGCCTGGTCACGAAGGACTCCAGGCCGAACGTGCTCGCGTAGGCGGCGTTGAAGGGCCAGTTGCCCGCGCCCTCGTACGTGTAGTCCCAGGTGCGCATGGCGGCGTAGTCGACCTGCGGGTCGCCGTTCGGCGCCTCGATGCCCTCCAGCTCCGCGGGCGGGACCTCGCGGCCGTAGGAGTAGATCACCATCGTGGACGACGTCGGCGAGCACCACACCTGACCGCCGCCCCCGAACTCGGGGTACTCGCCGCGGTGGATGTTCTGGCTGAACCCCGGCACGTCGAGCTCGACCTCTCGCCCGAGCGTGAAGTCGGTGGTGCCGGTGTAGTGCGAGTCGGGCAGGTACTCGTTCGTCATGGTGCTCACCGAGTCGAGCCGTGGCGAGACGCGGGTGCCCTCGGGCCGGTACAGCGTGGCCCGGGTCTGGAACGCGTCCGGCTCGTGGCCCGACTTCGCGACGTAGGTGTCGGTGAACAGGTATGCGTCCGCGTCGGTCTGGCCGTTCACCGACGTGCGGTGGATGTCGCCGACGCTGCCGTCGGCCGGCGCGAACTCCGCGCCCGAGGCCCAGCGGCTCATCACGAACCACTTGGTCCAGGTCCCGTCGGCCTTGCGGCCGCGGAACTCGATCTCCACCCAGGTGCCGGTGGGGGTGACGGCGTTCCACGAGCTCACGGACTCGTCGATCAGGTAACCCGTCTCGATCACGGGAGACGTCCACCGGCCCGTCTCGTAGGTGACGGGCGTGCCGTCGCCGAACGGGTCGGTGTACTCGACGGTGTCGCCGCCGCGCTTCAGCACGAGGCCACCCTTGGCGCCCGGCCGCAGGTTCGATGCCTCACCAGCCCGGAGCTCGCGGTACCCGTCCCACGCGGTCAGCGTGATCTGGTTGTCCGACGCCGCGGTGTCCGGCTCGGGCTCGCCTGCCGCAGGCGCCGCACTCGCCACGATCCCTGCCTGCACCACGAGCGCTCCCGTCGCCGCCAGCGCGAACGCCCTTGTCCGCAGCTTTCCTCGAATCGACATGCCTGCCTCCATGTCCTTGGCCCGCTTCTGGGGTGGAGCGAGCATGGTGCCTTCTCTACCAGAGCGGGGCGCGAGACAGAAGGGCCTGCGCCGACGGGTGCTTTCGAAGTCAAAGCTACTTCGCTTTGCGGTGTCGGAAAGCGAAGAAACTTTGACCTCGAAGGAGAGGTCAGACGACTGATACCGCCTCCGCAGTGCTAACGTCGTGCGCGATCCCACGGGTGCCTCGCGCAGGGGCTGAGATCGGGCTGGACGGCCCGGGACCGTTGAACCTGTCCGGTTAACACCGGCGTAGGAAGCAGGAGTCTGATGATGGAGAACACCCAGTCCCGCACGCTCGCGTACCAGTACGAACGCGACCACGAGCACGACGGCGGGCACAGCGCACCGCACGAGGACACCGGTCTGCGGGTGCCGGTCACCGAGATCGCCCTGGCGCCGTCGCCGGACGGCACCCCGAACGAGCCGGTGCGGGTCTACCGCACGCAGGGCCCCGGTTCCGACCCGGTCCGCGGGCTCGCCCCGGCCCGCGAGCCCTGGGTCGTGGCGCGGGGAGACACCGAGGAGTACGACGGCCGCCGTCGGGCCCTGGCTGACGACGGGCGTGGTGCGCTGCGCCGCGGTGCCGCCACCCAGGAGTGGCAGGGCGAACGACGTCGGCCACGCCGGGGCCTCCCCGGCCGGACCGTCACCCAGATGCACTACGCGCGCCAGGGCGTGATCACGCCGGAGATGCGGTTCGTCGCGGTCCGCGAGGGCTGCGACGTCGAGCTGGTGCGCAGCGAGGTCGCCGCGGGCCGGGCGATCATCCCGAACAACGTGAACCACCCGGAGTCGGAGCCGATGATCATCGGCAAGGCGTTCCTGGTGAAGGTCAACGCGAACATCGGCAACTCGGCCGTCCACAGCTCGATCGCGCAGGAGGTGGAAAAGCTCGAGTGGGCCACCAAGTGGGGCGCCGACACCGTCATGGACCTGTCCACCGGTGACGACATCCACACCACCCGGGAGTGGCTCCTGCGGAACTCGCCGGTACCCATCGGCACCGTGCCGATCTACCAGGCCCTGGAGAAGGTGGACGGCGACGCGAGCGCGCTGACCTGGGAGATCTACCGCGACACCGTGATCGAGCAGTGCGAGCAGGGCGTCGACTACATGACCGTGCACGCGGGCGTCCTGCTGCGGTACGTGCCGCTCACCGCCGACCGGGTCACGGGCATCGTCTCGCGCGGCGGGTCGATCCTGGCGGGCTGGTGCCTGGCGCACCACCAGGAGAACTTCCTCTACACCCACTTCGACGAGCTCTGCGAGATCTTCGCCCGGTACGACGTCGCGTTCTCCCTCGGCGACGGCCTGCGCCCGGGATCCCTCGCCGACGCGAACGACGCCGCGCAGTTCGCCGAGCTCGACACGCTCGCCGAGCTGACGAAGCGGGCCTGGACCCACGACGTCCAGGTGATGGTCGAGGGGCCCGGACACGTCCCGTTCCACCTGGTGCGGGAGAACGTCGAGCGGCAGCAGGAGCTCTGCGACGGCGCACCGTTCTACACGCTCGGCCCGCTCGTGACCGACATCGCACCCGGGTACGACCACATCACCTCGGCCATCGGCGCCACCGAGATCGCCCGGTACGGCACCGCGATGCTCTGCTACGTCACGCCCAAGGAGCACCTCGGCCTACCGGACCGCGACGACGTGCGCACCGGCGTCGTGACCTACAAGATCGCCGCGCACGCGGCCGACGTCGCCAAGGGGCACCCCGCGGCCCGCGACCGGGACGACGCCCTGTCCAAGGCCCGCTTCGAGTTCCGCTGGCGGGACCAGTTCAACCTCTCGCTCGACCCGGAGCTCGCCGAGGCCTACCACGACGAGACGCTCCCGGCCGAGGCCGCGAAGACCGCGCACTTCTGCTCGATGTGCGGGCCGAAGTTCTGCTCGATGCGGATCTCGCAGGACATCCGCGACGAGTTCGGCGGCGTGCAGTCCCAGACGGCGCTCGCGGACGCGGTGGTGGCTGACGGCATGGCCCAGAAGTCGGCGGAGTTCCGGGAGTCGGGCGGCGACGTCTACCTCCCGACCCCGCAGATCCGCAACTGACCCCATCGTTGAGTGCGTGATATTTGTGGGCCAGCGCCTGCTGAACCCACAAATATCACGCACTCAACGGAGGACGGTCAGGTCAGGTTTGGGACCGGGCCCGTGGTTGTGCCCTCTACCAGGCTGACCGGGAGCACCACCGACTCCGGCTCCTCGCCCGCGAGCAGCGCGATGACCGCCAGACCGAGCGCACGGCCCTTCTCGACGAGGGGCTGGTGCACGCTGGTCAGCAGGTCGGGGGAGAGCCACGGCAGGTCGAGCCCGTCGAACCCGGCCACGGACACGTCGTCGGGCACGCGCAGGCCGAGCTCGCGGGCAGCGATCACGGCGCCGGCGGCGAGCAGATCGGAGTGGGCGATGATCGCCGTCGGACGGTCCCGGGCGGGGGCCCACTCGGACAGGATCTCGGTGGCGGCGTCGCGCCCGTGCTCCACGAGCGAGGCGGGCGTCTCCCACGAGATGACGGGCTCGATGACGTCCCGCACACCGGCCAGCCGGTTCCGGGTGGGCGTGCGCTCCGCGGTGGCGAGCCGGTCGGCGTCGACCGGTCCTGAGCGCTCGTCCCGGCCGAACGGCAGTGCGATCTCCGCGATCCGCGTGTGTCCGAGCTCGACCAGGTGCCGTACCGCCTCCGCGGCACCCCGGCGGTCGTCGACGCTGACCACGGGTACGCCGGGCACGTGCTGGCCCTCGCCGATCACCACCGGGACGCCCCGGCGCTGCAGGGCAGCGAGGTTCGGGTCGTCCTTCAGGGTTCCCCACACGAGCACGGCCACGTCCATGGCGGCGGCCTCGACCAGCGGGTCGACGGCGGGAGGCAGCCCGGCCTCGGCCGCGAGCCCGACGGAGTGGGCGGTGGTGCCCTGCGGCATCCCGGGAACGAGCAGCACGCCGAGCCCTTGCTCGCCGATCGCGGAGACCAGGCCGTGCAGCACCTGCGTGGAGACAGGGTCCCGGAACGACCGGCCGAGCTGGTCGCCGATCACCACACCCACGATCCCGGACCGCCCCGACCGGAGCTGCCGGCCCAGGGGGTTCGGCCCGGAGTACTCGAGCTCGCGGGCGGCGGCCAGCACCTTCTCCCGGGTCTCGGGCGTGATGGGTCCCGCGCCGGAGAACGCGAGCGACGCGGTGGAGACGGAGACACCTGCCAGCTCGGCGACCTTCGCGAGGGTCGGTCGTACTGTCTGGCGGTTCATCGCGGGTTCCTTCTCTCGATCGGGCACCGGTGGTGCAGGACCCAGGAATCTGCTGGGCTGATCCCAGATTGTGGCTTACGGTCGGGAGATTCAATCGCACCAAGGAGTTCCGTGCCTACTGCACACGCCGCGGCTCGCGCGGTCTTCGTCGTCTTTGCTGCCAGTGGGTTCGCGTTCGCGAGCTGGGCATCGCGTCTCCCGGCGGTCCGTGACGGCCTCTCCTTCTCCGAGCAGGAGATGGGTCTGCTGCTGCTCACCGGGTCCGTCGGCTCGGTCGCCGCGATCCCGCTCTCCGGCCTGGTCGCCGAGCGGTTCGGTACCGCCCGAACGGTAGTCGGCTTCGCGAGCGTGCTGGTAGCGGGGCTGGCCGTGGCCGGCTACGGCGTCGTCGCGGACGAGCATCTCGCGGTGCGGCTCGGCCTGATCCTGTTCGGCGTGGGAGCCGGGGTGTGGGACGCCGCGATGAACCTCGAGGGCGCCGCCGTGGAGCAGCGGCTCGGCCGCGCGGTCATGCCGGTGTTCCACGCAGGGTTCTCGTTCGGCACCGTGCTCGGTGCGGGCATCGGCGCTCTGGTGGCCACCCTCGGGGTGCCGGTCGGCTGGCACATCGTGGGGGCCGGCGTCGTGGCCCTCCTGTCGGTGCTGATCGCCGTCCGCTACTTCTCGCCGAGTGTCGCCGCCGTGCCCCACGGCGTGCCCGACGGCGAGGCGGGCAGTGCCGACGGTGCCGATCCTGGAGCGGTGACCCCGCCGACGTCGGGCATCGCCGGGCTGATCGCCGCCTGGCGGGAACCGCGCACGCTCGCGATCGGGCTGGTCGTGCTCGCCGCGGCCCTGACGGAGGGCGTGGCCAACGACTGGGTCAGCCTCGCGGTCGTGGACGGGTTCGGCACGTCCGACGGGATGGGCGCAGTGGGTCTGGCGATCTTCCTCACCGCCATGACGACGGCCCGGCTCGCCGGGACGCGAGCCATCGACCGCTTCGGACGGGTGCCGGTGCTCGTCCTGTCCGCTCTGCTGGCCTTCGTCGGCGTGCTGACGTTCTCGCTGGTCCCGGTCCTGTGGGTGGCCCTGGTCGGGGTCGGCCTGTGGGGCCTGGGCGCGGCGATGGGCTTCCCGATGGGGATGAGCGCGGCGTCCGACGAGCCGCGACGGGCCGCGATGCGGGTCGCCGCGGTGTCGACCATCGCGTACACGGCGTTCTTCGTGGGCCCGCCGCTGATCGGGTTCGTCGCCCACGCGACCGGCTACCGACTGGCGGTGCTGGTGCTCCTGGTGCCGATGGTTCTGGGGCTGCTCGTGGCTCGTTCCGTCCGGCCGCTCCCGTCCGCCGCGGGTGTGAAGAGGTAGTGCAGGGCGGCGAGGAGTGCGGGTCCCAGCGACTGGGCCGCGACGTCGTGCAGTGCACACGTCCGTCGGCACCAAAAGGTTCCAGAATTGGCAGACATCACCCACGGCATGTCGAAGATGTGCACAAATCCAACGCGACAGGTAGATAGGCTTGCACGGTGAGCCCATACCCGGCAGACACCGTCCAGGCGCAAGCGGTGGCCCCCAGCCTCGCCGATCTCACCACACTCCGCGTGGGTGGCCCGGCAGCCTCGTTCGTCGAGGCCGAGGAAGAGGCTGCACTGATCGAGGCGGTGACCACCGCCGACGACGACGGTGTGCCGCTGCTGGTCGTGGGTGGCGGCTCGAACCTGCTGGTGGCTGACGAGGGTTTCGACGGTGTCGTCGTGCGTGACAACCGCACCGGGATCACCGTCGAGTCGGACGACTCCTGCGGCGGCGCCGTGGTGAGCGCCCCGGCCGGGCAGAACTGGGACGAGCTCGTGGAGTGCGCGGTCTCCGGCGGCTGGGTCGGGGTCGAGTCGCTGTCCGGCATCCCCGGGACGGTGGGCGCCGCCCCGGTGCAGAACATCGGCGCGTACGGGCAGGAGCTCTCCGGTGTGGTCTCGCTCGTCCGCACGTGGGACCGGGCAGAGCGGCGGGTGCGGACCTTCTCCGTCGGGCAGCTGGACTTCGGGTACCGCACGTCGCTGCTCAAGCGTTCGATGCACAGCGAGGGGAGAGAGGGCGACCTGCTGGCGCCGTGGTACCCGTCGCCGCGCTACGTCGTGCTGAACGTGCAGTTCCAGTTCCGGCTCGGCACGCTGTCGGCGCCCATCGGGTACGGGGAGCTGGCGCGGCGCCTGGGCGTCGAGGTGGGGCAGCGTGCCCCGATGAAGCATGTCCGCGAGACCGTGCTCGGGCTGCGCGGCGGCAAGGGGATGCTGCTCGACCGTCCGACCTTCGGCGCCGAGCCGGACCACGACCGCTGGAACTCGGGGTCCTTCTTCACCAACCCCGTGATCCCCGTGGAGCACCTGGCTCACCTGCCGGAGGACGCTCCCCGGTACCCGGTCCGTTCCTCCACCCCGAAGACGACCACGGGTCCGAGCCTCGGCGCCATCGACCCGGCGCTCGTCAAGACGAGCGCGGCGTGGCTCATCGAGCACGCGGGCTTCGCCAAGGGCTTCGGGCTCGCAGGGGAACGCAGCCCGGCGCGCCTGTCGACCAAGCACACGCTCGCGATGACCAACCGCGGGGGCGCACGGGCGGAAGACGTGATCGCCCTGGCTCGAGCAGTGCGCGACGGCGTCCGGGACCGGTTCGGCGTGACCCTGGTCCCGGAGACCGTCCTGGTGGGCATCTCCCTCTAGCCCTGGTAGCTCCAGCCCTAGTAGACGACGACCGGCGTGCCCGACGGCGCGCCCCAGGTGTCCCAGATCCAGTCCATCGCGCTGTTCGACACGCGCACGCACCCGTGCGACGCCGGGAACGCGGGGACCGACGAGGACCCGTGCACCGCGATGCCGCCCGTGAAGAACTTGGGCCGCCACATGTCGCCCAGCTCGAGCGACGACGAGTGCATCCCGTTCACCTCGCGGTACACCGCGAACGACCCCCGCGGCGTGTACGCCGTGTAGGTGTTGCCCATCGCGTCGTACGTCGCCCCGTTGCCGGACGACGCGTTGATGACCTTCACGACGGAGCCGTTCTCGACCGCCAGCACGAGCTGCCGGTCGACGTCGATCTCGAGCACCTTGCCCGACGACGTCTGCGGCTGCGGTACCACGCCGTCGTCCGCCGCCTTCTGCGTCGCGTCGCCCACCACGCCGTCGCGGTACAGGCCACCGGCCTTCTGCAGCGCGAAGATCGCCTGCTGCGTCTCGCCGCCGTAGGCGCCGTCGACCGACGTGATGAAGTAACCCAGGTCCTTCAGCCGCTGCTGCAGGTCGCCCACGCGGTCGCTGGCCTCGCCGTACTCGATGTGGTCCGGCTCCTCCGGCTCCTCGTCCTTCGAGTCCGTCTTGCCCTCCGGCTTCTCGTCGGCATCCGCCGCACCGTCGCCCTCGTCGGACTGCTCGTCGTCGTTCTTCCTGCCGTCGTCGCCGGCGTCCTCGTCGCCCTCGCCGGGTGCCGCCGTGCTGTCGTCATCCTCCGCGCCGGCGTCGGCGCTCCCCTCGGCCGACGGCTCGCTGGCCCCCGGCCCCTCGGACGCCGACGCCTCGGCGCTCGGCTCCGGGCCGGCGGAGCTCTCCTCGGGAGCGGGCGAGCTGGTGTCCGCCGCACCTCCCTGGGGCTCCTGCTCGCCGCCGCAGGCGGACAGCAGGCTTGCCGTCAGCGCGACCGCGCCCAGCGTGCCCAAGATCCTCTTGCCGACGGCCTTGCCCACGCCGTTTGTGGACCTACCGTGTATTGCCCGCATCGTGACTCCTCCTCGGCCGCACCTGCTGGGGTGGTGCGGCACCGCGCACGCGAGACGACGTCGTCCCCTCGCGGAAGTGTTCCCTATGTCTTAATAACGCGCGGGTGTCCAGGAAGGTTGGGTCGGCTGATCGTCACCTGATCGTGACGCTACCGCCCGCGGGGAGGGGATCTACGGGATCCGCGGGGTCGGGCGTGAGCAACCACGCGTCGACACCGGCCAGGAGGCGCGCCTTGGTGCCCGACGACGCCCGGCTCGCCCGGATCGACGACGCGGCCAGTCCGGCGAGCTCCGCGTCGGTGAAACCGTGCGCGCTCCGAGCGATCTCGTACTGGTCGACGAGCCGGGAGCCGAACAGGAGGGGGTCGTCGGCGCCGAGCGCCACGAGGGCACCAGCGTTCACCAGGGTGCGCAGCGGGACCTCGCTCGCCTCGCTGTAGACACCCAGGCCGATGTTCGAGCCGGGGTTCACCTCGAGCGCGACACCGCGCTCCACGATGCCGGCGAGGACCCGCTCGTCCTCGGCGGCGCGCACGCCGTGCCCGATCCGGTCAGGGACGAGCTCACGCATGACCTCGCTGATGTGGTCCGGACCGAGCAGCTCGCCGCCGTGCGGCACGGCGGCCAGGCCGGCCCGCCGAGCGATGTCGAACGCGTGCCCGAACTGGGACGTGTCGCCGCGGCGCTCGTCGTTCGACAGCCCGAAGCCCACCACCTCGCCGACGCCCTCGCCCGCGTACCGGGCGGCCAGCCGGGCGAGCGTGCGCGCGTCGAGCGGATGCTTCATCCGCGACGCCGCGATGATCACGCCCACCTCGATCCCGTGCGTGGCGCTCGCGGCCCTGGCCGCGTCGATGACGATCTCGACGGCCGGGGTGATCCCGCCGACGAACGGCGCGTAGGAGGTCGGGTCCACCTGGATCTCGAGCCGGCCGGAGCCCTCGGCGGCGTCGTCGGCGGCGGCCTCGCCGACCAGGCGGCGCATGTCCGCCTCCGAGCGCACGCACGCCCGAGCGGCGTCGTACAGGCGCTGGAAGCGGAACCAGCCACGTTCCGTGGCGGGCAGGCGCAGGGGATCGTTGTCGATGAGGGCCTCGGGCAGCCGCACGCCGTGGGCGGCTGCCATGTCGACGAGGGTCGGTACCCGCATGGATCCGGTGAAGTGGAGGTGGAGGTGCGCCTTGGGCAGGAGTGCGAGGTCGCGCATCTGCGTAGTCTGGCAAAGCGGTGCTCTCACGGCAGCCGCGGGTCGTGATACTCCGCACTACTCACACATCCCGCAGGCCCATCTTTGGTGCGCTCGCGCTCCTCTCAGTATCCTGAAAAGAACATGCCTCAGATAGCCGAAATGACTGATTTGCTCGACGCGCAACCACGGACACCGGTGAACCAGTGAACGAAGAGACCACGGGCGAGGACAACGCCGCAGACCTTCCGGTGCACGTCGTTCTCGGCGGAAAGTACGAGCTGGTCGACGTCCTGGGCACTGGGGCAACGTTCACCGTCTACGAGGCGCAGCGGGTAGCAGCACCGGCCGAGCCGGAGCCCACGGCGGGCGAGGACGGCGACCCGGACGACGCCGGCGCGAGCACCGCCGCGGCCGACGCCGACGGGGCCGACGCGAGCGATGCCGAGCCGGGCGCGGCGTCCGACGACGACCGGACGGCTGACGCGGCGGACACCGGGGCGAAGGCTGCTCCCGCTGACTCCGACGGCGACTCTGATTCCGACTCTGATTCCGACTCCGACGGCGATTCCGACGGCGACGCCGGAGCAGCCGACGCCGACACGACAGCCGAGATCGCCGATCCGGTCGAACCCGAGGAGCCGGAGGTCGACCTCGACCAGCCGCTCGTCGTGAAGGTGCTGCACCCGCACCTGGTCGACGACCAGAACGCCCGCGACTCCCTGCGGCGCGAGGTCGAGGCGTCGGCGCTGATGAACCACCCCGGCGTCGTGAAGGTCCTGGACTCCGGCGAGGAGGACGTCGCGGGGGCGAACGTGCCCTGGACGGTCATGAACCGGATGGCGGGCGTGTCCCTGTCCGACTTCGCGGGGGACAACGGCCTGCCCTGGCGCGACGCGCTCGCGATCCTCGACGGCCTGCTGGAGTCGCTCGCCGCCGTGCACGCGGCGGGCCTGGTGCACCGCGACGTCGCGCCGCGCAACGTGATGGTCGACAAGCAGGCCGACGGCACGTTCGTCGTCGGGCTCCTGGACCTGGGCCTCACGCGGCCGGCGGGCGGTGACGGCGACGGCGCGACGGTGGCCGGGTCCGTTCTCGGGATGTCGCCCGAGCAGGCCCGCGGCAAGCCCCTCGACGCGCGCAGCGACATCTATGCCGCCGGTGCGGTCACGTACTACATGCTGACCGGGCACGCGCCGTACGAGCGTGCGCAGGCGGAGGACGTCCTGCGGGCGCACGTGAACGCACCCGTGCCGGCTGCCTCCGCGCGCCGTGCCGCCGTCCCCGCGTCGGTGGACCGGCTCGTCACCCGCGCGATGGCCAAGGACCCGGGCCGGCGGTTCCCGACCGCGGAGGCGATGCGCGGGACCGTGACGATCCTGCTCGGCGGTCCCGCGGGCCGGCTGGGCACCAGCGGCGAGACCATGCAGCTCGGCGTGGGTGCCGGCGGCACCGAGGTGATAGACCCGGTCACCGGGGCGGCCGGCTCCGGCACGATGAAGCTGGGCCAGGTCAGCGAGGGTGCCGACCGCACCATGATGGTCGGCGCCGTGGGCGCGGCCGCGGTCGGGGCTGGAGCCGCCGGTGCCGCCGCGGGCGGCGCAGAGGGCGGGTCCGGCGCGGAGACCGTTGCCGTGACCGGGCCGGTGCCGGTCGGCCCGCCCCCGGTCGGACCATCTCCGGTGGCGTCACCCGAGGAGGAGCGGAGGTGGTGGCACTCCTTCACGACCGGGCGCGGCCGGGTGGCCACGATCATCGTGTTCGCGCTGCTCGTGTTCGGCGGCGCGGGCCTGGTGATCGCGAACATGATCGGCGACCAGGCTCCTCCGGTGGTCACGCCGACCGTCAGCCCGTCCTCGGAGGACCCGACGGAGGAGTCGACGCCGTCGTCCACCCCGACCGAGACGGAGGAGGACGTGGCGCCGCCTCCGCCGCCGGACCCGACGCCCACCCCGACGCCGACGCCTACTCCGACGCCTACCCCGACGCCGACCCCCACCCCGACGCCGACGCCGACGCCGACCGACCCGCCTACTGACGAGCCGACCGACGAGCCGACGGGCGAGCCGACCAATCCGCCCACGACCGAGCCGACCGACCCACCGAGCACCCCAGCCGACCCGACCACCCCGCCTGCCGACGGTGAGGCCGGCGGGGATGCCGGCGGGGACACGGATGGCACTGCCACCGGGAGCAACTAGGGTTCGCCTGCGAACCGTCAGGCGATCCAGCCGCGCGCCCTGGCCACGGTCACCGCGCCCGTCCGGTCGGCGACACCGAGCTTGGCGAACGCCCGGATGAGGTGCGTCTTGACCGTCGCCTCCGTGATGGACAGCTCGCGCCCGACCTCGGAGTTCGACCGGCCGAGCGCCACCAGCGCGAGCACCTCGGCCTCCCGCGCCGAGGGTCGCTCCGCGGCCGTGCGCACGGAGCTGACCAGGCGCGTCGCCACGCTCGGCGCCAGCACCGTCTCGCCACGGGCCGCCGCCCGGACGCCCGCGACGAGCTCGGCGCGGGGCGTGTCCTTGAGCAGGTACCCCGTGGCCCCCGCCTCGACCGCCCGCAGGATGTCGGCGTCGGTGTCATAGGTCGTCAGCACGACGACGCGCGGCCCGGTGCCCACGATCCCGGCGGTCGCCGCGACGCCGTCGAGCACCGGCATGCGCAGGTCCATGAGGACGACGTCGGGCCGCAGGGACGTCGCCAGCGTCACCGCCTCGCGCCCGTCGGCGGCCTCGCCGACCACCTCGAGGTCGTCCTCGACGGCGAGCATGCCCACCAGACCTGACCGCACCACCGGATGGTCGTCCACCACCAGCACCCGGATCATCCCGCCGCCCCCTTTGTTCCGTCGTGTCGTCCGGCCGCAGCGCCGGCCCCTTCATCAGCCCCTGCGTCCGGCAACGCGGGGGCCTGACCGTCGACCTGTCCGTCGACCGGCACCCGGGCGCACAACGTGGTGCCGCCCCCGTCTCCCGGCCCGACGGCCAGGGTGCCGCCCGCCGACCGTACGCGCTCCCGCATCCCCGCCAGCCCGAACCCGTCGACGACGTCCGTGCCGATGCCCCGCCCGTCGTCGGACACCGTGAGCGTCACCTCTCCCTCGGCCTGCCCCAGCCGCACGACGACGGACCGCGCCCGCGCGTGCCGCCGCACGTTCGCGAACGCCTCCTGGGCTGCCCGCAGCAGCACCACCTCGACCGTGGGGGACAAGGCCCCCACCCGATCCGTCTCGACGGTCACCGCCAGGCCGGTCTCCTCCGTGAACCGGCTCCCGAGCCGGCCCAGCGCCTGCGGGAGCGAGGCGTCCTGCAGCGCGACCGGCGCGAACGCCGCCACCAGGGCGCGGGCCTCGGCGAGGTTGTCGCGCGCGGTGTCCTCGACGACGTGCAGGCGCTCGCGCACCGCGCGGTCGTCCCCGAGATCGAGAGCGGCCGTCGCCGCCTGCGCCTGCATCACCACGCTCGTGAACCCCTGGGCCAGCGTGTCGTGGATCTCGCGGGCGAGGCGCTCGCGCTCCGCGAGCACCCCGGCCTCGTGGCTGGTCTGCGCCAGCTGGGTCTGCGCCACGTGCAGCTTGCCGAGCAGCCGCACATGCTCCTCCGCCCGGCGCATCGCCACGTGGAACCAGAGCCCGAGCCCGATCGCGAACACGAGAGTGACCATCATCTGCGGCACCACCTCGCCCATGACCGCGAGGTCGAAGCCGTACTGCGACGAGATACCGACCGACACCGCGACCGTGAGCGCGACACAGCCGATCACACCCTGCCGGATCGACTCCAACAGCATCCACACCTGCGCGAACGCGATGAACAGCAGGAGCGACGCCACCCCACCCTGGGACACGGTCACCCCGGTACCGACGACGACGACCACCAGGTACTGCACGGCCAGCCGCTGGTTGCGCGTGCGTGCCGCCCGCGCACCCCACACCAGGTAGGCCACCACGATCGCGGCCATCGCCGTGTAGGCGACGGCGAGCTGTGTGCCCCGCGTGCCGGCCAGGGCCAGGGCGACGGCGGTCAGCGCGATGATCGCGCCGAACGCGGCGTCCCACCAGCGCACCTGTTGCTCCCACCCGGCGTACAGGCGCTCCAGGTCGTAGTCGCGGCTCGCCCCGTGCTCCGCTGCGCCCCCCGTGTCCATCGCGTTCTGCTCAGCCGTCATCGTGCCGACGCCACCGGAACGTACGAGCGCCGACCACGAGCGCGGCCACCAGCCATGCCGCAAGTACAGCAGCCGTCGCACCGTGCTGCCAGGCCCCCGCCGGCTCGACGGCGGCGAAGGCATCCGGCAGGAACACCGAGCGCATGCCCTGCGCTATCCACTTCAGCGGGAAGATCGACGCCAGGTCGAGCATCCAGCCGGGCAGCTGGGTCACCGGGAAGAAGACCCCCGACGTGAACTGCAGCAGCAGCAGCGGTGTGACCACGACGGCGCTCGCGGACCTGCCGGAGCTCGGGACCGACGAGTACGCGACGCCGCACACGGCCCCCGCCGCCGTCCCGAGCACGAACACCCAGGCGAAGGTGGCCCAGCGCCCAGCGTCGTCGGGCAGCGGGACGTCGAAGACGAGAGTGGCGACCGCGAGCAGCAGCGCGGTCTGGGCGAGCACCGTGACCAGGGACAGGAACACCTTGCCGAGAAAGTACGACGTCGCGGGCAGCGGCGTGGCACGAAGGCGCTTGAGGGTGCCGTCGTCCCGCTCGACGGCGATCGAGATCGCCAGCGTCTGGAAGGTGGAGAGCATGACTCCGGTCGCCACCATGCCCGGCAGGAAGTACTGCGCGAAGCTGACCGTCGTGCCGCCCGCGACGATGGGGTCGTCGCCGCCGAACACCGTCGCGAAGATCGCGAGCATGAGGATCGGGTAGGCGAAGCTGAAGATCACGGAGTCGCGCTCGCGGACGAACTGGAGCAGCTCGACGCCGCCGCGTACCAGCCCCTGCCGGAGCGTGCCGGGCAGCTGCCTCCCCGGTCGGTCGAGAACCGTCTCCCGTTGGTCGACCGTCTCCCGCTGGTCGACCGCCCCCCGTTGGTCGAGCTTGTCGAGACCCCCCACGCCATCCGTCCCGCTCATCACGCCGCCTCCCTGCTGCTGTCGTCGATCTCGATGCCTTCGGTGCTGGTCGTCTCGCCGATCAGCGACAGGTACACGTCCTCGAGCGTGGGCCGGGTGACCGACAGGCCGGGCACCTCGCGGCCAGGCCCGGCCGCCGCCATCAGCCGGCCGACGACGGCCGTCGGCCGGTCGGTCCGCTCGGCCCGCCGCACGCCGCCGTCGTCCCACGCGACCACGGGGGTGCGGGCCTGGGCGCCGCCCAGCGTGTCGGGGGTGCCCGTGGCGACCACTGCGCCGTCGCGCACGACGACGACCCGGTCGGCCAGCTGGGCGGCCTCGTCCAGGTAGTGGGTGGTCAGCACGATCGTGGTGCCGCCGTCGCGCAGGCTCGTGACGAGGTCCCAGAACGACCGGCGGGCCTGCGGGTCGAACCCGGTGGTGGGCTCGTCGAGGAAGAGCAGCTCCGGCCTGCCGACGATGCCGAGCGCCACGTCGAGCCGACGCCGCTGCCCGCCGGACAGCCCACGGGTCCGCGCCCGGGCCTTCTCCTCGAGCCCGACTGCGGCGATGACCTCCGCGGGGTCGCGCGGATCGGGGTACGAGGCCGCGGTGGACCGGACCTTCTCCAGGACGGTGAGCTCGCTCATGTCCCGGGAGTCCTGCATGACGACACCGATGCGCGCTCGCCAGGAGCGGCCCGCCCGACGCGGGTCCTCGCCGAGCACCTGCACCTCGCCGTCGTCCCGGTCGCGGAAGCCCTCGAGGATCTCGACGGTGGTGGTCTTTCCCGCCCCGTTGGGGCCGAGGACCGCCACGATCTCGCCGGGGGAGACGTCGAGGTCGAGGCCCGCGACGGCGTCCTTGTAGCCGGCGCGCGCACTGCCGTACCGCTTGCGGAGGCCGCGTACCCGCACGGCCAGGGGGTCGGATGTCTGCATGCCGTCGAGCATGCTCCGGTAAGCGTCCCTGGCGGGACGCCCGTTCGACTGCACCTGCTGTCCACCGTTCGGTGGACAGCTCTGTCGAGACCGCCCAGACCCGCCCGGGACGGGTTCGACCTACGGCCGTGGGTACCGTACAGTTGTGCCTCGGTGATTGATGCTGACGTGATGTGGCGTGCTTCTTCAGGGCGCGCAGCAGATCGTGGCAACGGCATCGAACACAAAGGGTAGTGGCGCAATTGGTAGCGCAGCGGTCTCCAAAACCGCAGGTTGCAGGTTCGAGTCCTGTCTACCCTGCCAGCGTGAACCCCAGCGGGTCCGCGCGCAGCGGGCCCACGTGAGTGGACCTGGAAAGCCAGTCCGCGCCGCCCGGCGCACCGGGCCACAGGAGTGGGGTAGCAGTGAGCGACACCGAGGTGATCCAGAGCGCCGCGGAGCGTCCGAGCAGAGGCGGCGGCAACATCTTCGCCCGAATCGCGCTCTTCGTGCGTCAAGTGGTGGCCGAGCTCAAGAAGGTCGTCGCGCCGACGCGTTCCGAGCTCATGACGTACACGGGCGTGGTGCTGGTCTTCCTGGTCGTCGTCATGATCTTCGTGGTGCTGCTGGACTACGCGTTCGGCATGCTCGCCGGCTGGGTCTTCGGCTGATCCGACCCTTCCGCGACGGCACGCTGACGCAGCCGTAGACGGTCCGACCGCAGGTCGGCGTCGGTCCGGGTGCGCCGGACAAGCAGATGGGGCACGCTGCGCAGTACTTCGCTGTGATCGTTCTCGCCTGTTGCTGATTGTCCCTTCGCGGCATTTTCGCGCGACAATGGGCGAACACAGCTCGTAGAGGTACGCACACCCGTGCCGGGCGCAGCCCGGCGCACGAAGAGAAAGCAGGTTCGTTTCGTGTCCCAGGACTCTCTGGACCAGACGGAGAACGTCTCGCCGCCCGAAGGTGACGAGGCGGCCGTCGACGCGCCCCTGGACGCCGAGAACGCCGACGTGCCTGCGGACGCCGAGACTCCGGTCGACACCGACGCCGAGACCACGGACGAGAGCGAGGTCGAGGGCGATGCCACCGACGAGCGCACCGTCGACGCCGACGGCGACGTCATCGTGGACGAGGTCGAGGAGTTCAAGCGAACCCTCCGCACCCAGCTGGGCGACTGGTACGTCATCCACTCGTACGCGGGCTACGAGAAGCGCGTGAAGACCAACCTCGAGAACCGCATCCAGAGCCTCAACATGGAGGACTACATCTTCCAGGTCGAGGTTCCGATGGAAGAGGTCGCCGAAATCAAGAACGCGCAGAAGAAGATCGTGAGCCGGGTCCGCATCCCGGGTTACGTCCTCGTGCGCATGGACCTGACCGACGAGTCGTGGGGCGCCGTGCGGCACACGCCGGGTGTCACGGGCTTCGTCGGGCACACGCACCAGCCGGTGCCGCTGAGCTTCGACGAGATCTACTCGATGCTCGCGCCGTCGATGCTGCCGCAGCCGGCCCAGGCCGGCCAGACGGCCTCCGCCGGTGGCGCGGCGGCCGGCGGCAAGGCCCCGGTCCACGTCGACTTCGAGGTCGGCGAGTCGGTGACCGTGACCGACGGGCCGTTCGACACGCTGCCCGCCTCGATCTCCGAGATCAACGTCGAGGCCCAGAAGCTCAAGGTCCTCGTTTCCATCTTCGGCCGGGAGACCCCGGTCGAGCTGGGGTTCAACCAGGTCGCCAAGATCTGAGCCCGTTCCCCGGCATTGCAACCGGGTCATCGCCCACGGCGTCGGCCCAACCGAACAGAAGGTAGACAAGCATGCCCCCGAAGAAGAAGGTCTCCGGCCTCATCAAGCTGCAGATCCAGGCCGGCGCCGCGACGCCGGCTCCGCCGATCGGCCCCGCACTGGGTCAGCACGGCGTGAACATCATGGAGTTCTGCAAGGCGTACAACGCGGCGACCGAGTCGCAGCGCGGCAACGTCATCCCGGTCGAGATCACGGTGTACGAGGACCGCTCGTTCACCTTCATCACGAAGACCCCGCCGGCCGCCGAGCTGATCAAGAAGGCCGCCGGCGTCCCCAAGGGCTCCGCGACGCCGCACACGGTCAAGGTTGCCTCGATCACGAAGGACCAGGTCCGCGAGATCGCAACGACCAAGATGCCGGACCTCAACGCGAACGACCTCGAGGCCGCTTCGCTGATCATCGCGGGCACCGCCCGTTCGATGGGCATCACCGTCTCGGAGTGACGAGACCCGTCAGACCAAGGTGACCGGCGGACGTCGTCGGCCACCGCAAGTGGCAGGGCTACTCGGCCCGCTACGACCACAAGAGGAGAGAAACATGGCAAAGCGCAGCAAGGCGTATCTCGCCGCAGCGGAGAAGATCGACAGCGACAGCGTCTACGCGCCGCTCGACGCGATCCGTCTCGCCAAGGAGACCGCCACCGTCAAGTACGACGCGACCGTCGAGGTCGCGTTCCGGCTGAGCGTCGACCCGCGCAAGGCGGACCAGATGGTCCGTGGCACGGTCAACCTGCCGAACGGCACGGGCAAGACCGCCAAGGTCATCGTGTTCGCCAACGCCGCCAAGGCGGAGGAGGCCCGCGCGGCCGGTGCCGACGAGGTCGGTGGCGACGAGCTCATCGAGAAGGTGGCCGCCGGCTACACCGACTTCGACTCCGCTGTCGCCACGCCGGACCTCATGGGCAAGGTCGGTCGCCTCGGTAAGGTCCTGGGCCCCCGCGGCCTCATGCCGAACCCGAAGACCGGCACCGTGACGATGGACGTGGCCAAGGCTGTCGCCGACATCAAGGGCGGCAAGATCGAGTTCCGTGTCGACAAGCACGCGAACCTGCACTTCATCATCGGCAAGGCCTCCTTCTCGGAGACCCAGCTGCTGGAGAACTACGCGGCCGCGCTCGACGAGGTCCTGCGCCTCAAGCCGTCGTCCTCGAAGGGTCGCTACATCAGCAAGGCGACCATGACGACGACGATGGGCCCCGGCATCCCGCTGGACCAGAGCAAGACCACCAAGCTTCTGGACGACGTCTCGGCCTGAACCGAGCGCTCCTGAGCACGAGAAGACCCGCATCCCCCTCGGGGGTGCGGGTCTTCTTGATTTGTGTTCAGCGGGATGTATCGAACCTGGCGTTCGCCCCTCTTGTCTGATGAGCGGCACCGTGCCGACGCGCGTCGAGGAGAGGGGACTGCCTGATGGGCACCGTCTTCTACCTCCCCGGATCCGCGGTCTCGGCCGTAGACTCGGCTGGTCCAAGTGCGCCACGTCCGGTATCGGACATGGCAACATCCGCCAGCAGAGAATCCCGTGGTGCAATGACAGGATCAAGGGAGGCCCTGCCCGACGTCGACGGGCCCGGGCTCACGCTCGGCGATCGCGCTGCGATCGCCTTGACCGAGTACCGCGAGGGCAACCACCAGGCGCTCGGCGACCTGGTCCGCGAGGCGACGCCGCTGCTGTGGCACACGGTCCGCGCGCAGGGCGTCGAACCCGATGCCGCCGAGGACGTGGTGCAGAGCACCTGGGTAGCGCTCGTGCGGCACGCCGACTCGATCGCTGAGCCCAAGGCCGTGCTGAAGTGGCTCCTGGTCACGGCGAAGCGCGCTGCCTGGGAGGCCGTGCGCAAGCACCGTGACGACGAGAAGCGCCGCACCGAGCTCCCGGACGACAGCCCGGAGCACCCGATGGCTCTTCCCTCGAAGGCCCCGCTGCCCGACGCCGAGGTGCTGCGCGACGAACGCGATCGCCTCCTGTGGATGTCGCTCCAGAAACTTCCCGGACGCTGCCAAGAGCTGCTGCGTCTGGTTTCGCTCGCCGACCGGCCGGACTACCGGCACATCTCGGCGGCGATCGGAATGCCGATGGGTTCCATCGGCTCGACTCGTGGGCGCTGCTTGGCAAAGCTGCGCACCATCCTCGACGAGCAGGGGGACTTCTCGTGGACCTGACGCCGGAACCGAACAAGGACGATTGGGCCATGGGGGACCTCTCGTTCGATCCGAAGGGCCGGCTCGACGCCGACGACGGAATCGTGCTCACCCGTCTTGCCCAGCTGGTCGAGGCGGTTGACCCGGTGCCGAGCGATCTCGTCGAGCGCTCGCTGTTCGCGATCACGCTGGCCGGCCTGGAGGCCGACCTGATGGAGGCCGTCTACCTCGACGCACCGCTCGCGGGCGTCCGTGGGGCCGCCGCAGCCGCACGCGCCGACGACACGGCGCCGGCCGAGGCCAAGACCATCACCTTCACGCACGACTCCCTGACCGTCATGATCAGTCTGTCCCCGTCCGCCGGCGGACGGGTCCGGATCGACGGCTGGGCCGCACCCGCGGCCGGGCTCGACGTAGAGCTGCACCGGCCGGGGGTCGACGTCGTCACGGTCGCCTCCGACGAGGACGGCCGGTTCGCTTTCGACTCCGTCGACCGTGGGCGGGCGAGCCTGGTGGTCCGCAGGACCGACGGCAGCGGCGGTGCCGTGAGCACGCCGGTTATCGAACTCTGAACTTCTGAACTGTTGAACCTCTGACCCTGCCGAGGGGGCGCGGCGAGGTCGGCCAAGTGCGTCTATCGATGGAGAGGTACTGCTGTGAGTGAGCCCATGCCCGAGGGAATGCGCGTCCGAGACCATGGCGGGGGATGGCGGCCGGTCCGGGAGCTCGATCCGGAGACCGACCGGCTCCCTGGTGGGCGGGTAGCACCCACCCGCTACGTGCGTGACCGGGTGATCGTCCGGGGCGATTCCCAGGGCGGGCACAACGCGCTGCTGGATCTCATCACGACTCGTGCTCGGGAGAACGGCGTCTCGGTGACGACGGGCGACTTCCAGCAGGCGCCGTCGCGTGAAGGCGCCGACGTCGTGGGGGCGCGGCCCGACGTCGAGGTGCGGCTCGATGACGTGCGGGACGACTGGGACGCGCTGGGGCTGCTGGCGGCTGTGGCGGAGGAGGCGGGGGAGAACCGGAGGCGGGTGTCGCTGGATCATGTGGTCACAGGCCACCGAAACGATGCCGGGTACGGCGATCCAGACAAGCGGATTCCTGCCGTCTATCCGGGCGCTGCACCAGTTCGTCGGTCCGACGGCGTGTCGCCCCTGACAGCTCGGGACGGCACCGTCCGGCCGGTGGTGGCGATCCTTGATACCGGCATCGGAAAGCACCCTTGGTTCGACGAGCCGAGAACCGCCGTGTTGCGTGACGTGAAGCTCGATGGCCAGTCGATCGGTACCTATCCCGAGGAAGATGTCGACGCCGAGCGCGAAGGTCGCCGCGACGGCGAAGCGTCGCGCCTAGACCGGTACGCCGGCCACGGCACCTTCATCGCTGGTGTCGTTCACCAGACATGCCCCGACGCCGCACTGCTTCCCATCCGGGTCTACGGTGGCGACGGTACAGCCTCTGAGTGGGATTTCGCGCGCTCGGTAGAGCGGCTCCTGGAGTTCCATCTGCGGGGACTAGCTGGAGTTCCGGGGTACTTCCCCGTCGACATCGTGGTCATTGCCAGCGGTTACTACCTGGAGTACCCGGAGGACGACGATGACTACGAGGGCGTTTATCGCGGCCGTCTCCGGGATCTGCGTCGGGCGGGTGTGCTTGTCGTGGTATCCGCTGGCAACGACGGGTCAACGCGCAAGACGTTCCCGGCGGGCTGGGCGCCGTCCGTACGTCGGACCAGCGGCGGCGTTGTTCCCGGCGATGTGCACGACCTTTGCCCGGACTACACACCGTTGATCGGGGTCGCCGCATCCAATCCCGATGGCACCCTGGCCGACTTCAGCAATGACGGCCCTTGGATCGCTGCGGTGCGCCCTGGCGTGAACGTGCTGAGCGCGATGCCCACAACATTCGACGGATCCGCCGAAGGTAAGCGCTCGGCGGACGGCCTGCGCCATGCTGTCGACCCGGACGACTTCACACACGGCTTCGGAACCTGGAGCGGGACGTCATTCTCGTCGCCCTACCTTGCGGGCCAGCTTGCGGCAGCCATCTTCTCTCGCCGGAGTGCTGGCGAACTTCCAACGTCAGACACGCCCGGGCGCGTTGGTGACGCCTGGCATGCTGTGATCCAGGTTGGGGACCTCTACTCGGAGGTACCTGGAGTGCCAGTGTGATGACGTGAGCCGGGGGTTTTTGTGTGAGTGGTACACGCTTGGAGGTGCTCGCAGAGCGTTTTGAGCGCGCGCGCGAATGGAACATTCGTGCGCGTCCACGCCGTGCTCGCCGTGAATACCAAGCACTTCTTCGGGAACTTGGTGAGTATGACGGGACGGAGCTGGTCGACGACGAGCGGAAAGTATCGGCGTGGCTTATCGCGAGGTCTTGGATGGGACTTGCGCAGGCCGACCTGGCGATCTCAGGCGATCTTCGAGGCGCTCTCGGGCTGCTCGATAGGGCGCTCGATGCCGCCAAACTCCTGGATGGTAAGGAACGCCGACACATAGAGGCAGTGACCGCCGGGCAGCGTGGGTTGTTCCTCCGAAATGCAGGGGAGCACGCGGAGGCGGTGAAACTCTTCAATCGAGTACTGGCGGTTAGCGACGATGGTGAACCGCGGGATTTGGCAGTCACGTACCTCAATCGAGCTGCCGCCCTGTCGGACCTGGGGGACATAGAGGGAGCTCTGGCTGACAACCTTGCCGCAGTGCGACACGCCAACACTGCCGGCGTCCCGGTTCTTGTGGCCTTTGCTCGTCACAACTCCGGCTACTACCTGAGCATGCTTGGTGACGCGCCTGCAGCGCTGGCCGAGATGGCCGCCTCGCGCGAGCTTGCGCCGGAACAAGACAACGGTATTCCCCTGCTGGGCCGAGCAGAAGTGCTGTACGGCGTCGGATTGGTGGACGAGGCGGATGCTCTGTTGGCCGAGGCAATTCCGCAGCTACTCAAGGCGGGGCGACGTACAGATCGGGCGATCGCCGAGTACGTTCGTGCTCGATGCCTACTCGCCCTTCTCCGTTTCGACGAGTCGGCAACCTTTGCGGCTCGAGCGCGCACACACTTTGTCGCCGCTGGATACGCACAATGGGCTGTGCTTGCAAGGGTGCTAGAGCTGGAGGCGGCCCTAGCACCTGCACGACGGGGGACAAAACGGGTGGTGCACAACGCCGTCCGTCGCCGTGCAGCGCAGGCACTCGCCGCTGCCGAAGAGGGCGACACCGCCGGACCAGTCTTGGGTCAGCACCCTGGTCACGCCGCGCGACTGGTGGGGGCCCAGTGGTTCCTACTTATAGGGGATCTTGTCGCTGCTCGCGCTGCTCTCGCGGACCTTCCGCGGGGGCTGACGAACGCCCCGCTGACCATGCGGATCCAGCACTACACGGCTCGAGCCGAGCTCGCGTTCGCAGCGGGTGACCGTGCCAGAGGCCTACGGGCGGTCAGGGCAGGCCTGGGCCTGCTCGCTGATCATCGTGGCCGACTCGGTTCGGTCGAGTCGGTCACGGCTGCCGCTACGCATGGAGTGGAATTGACCCGCATCGACGTCGCGGCCGCGGTACACACCGGAAAGCCAGGTGCTCTGTTCGACGCGTTGGAGCGCGGCCGCGCCACCTTCGCCGGCACGGGCCGCGTCACCCCGCCCGACGACCCAGAAGCTGCGGCACTCCTCACCGAGACCCGGAGCCTGCTCGCCAGGGCACGCGAGCTGCCCGCGGACCAGGCGAAGGAGCGGGAACGGCTCACCCGCCGCGCGTACCGCATCCAAAATGAGGTCCGCGAACGTTCCTGGCAGCACGCGGGCAACGCGGGCGGGGTGCAGCGTCCAGTGACGGCCCGCGAGCTGCGCCGTGTGCTGACCGAGCGTGGCGACGAGGCCGCCGTCGTTGCCAACTTCTTCGTCCTCGATGGTGTGCTCCGCTGTGTCCGGATGGACGCGCACGGCGTGACGACCATCGACCTCGGATCAGCGGAGGATATGACTGAGCGCGTGCGCCGACTGAGCGCCGACTTCGCCATGGCCGCCAACGATCTGATCCCGGCGCCGCTTCGCGCCTCCGCCAACGCCTCCCTGGCGCGCAACCTCAAGGTGCTCGACGACATCCTCCTCGCCCCGCTCCACGCCTCGGGGGACCTCTACGTCGTGGGTCGCGAACCCCTGCTCAGCGTCCCCTGGACCGCCCTCCCCTCCCGCAGCGGCCTGCGCACCGCCGTCAACTCGTACGTGGCTCGGGGCCGCACCCACGCCCGCCCCAGCGGCAAGCGCCGACTCCTGGCAGCGGCCGGCCCCGGCGTGAAGCACGGCACCGACGAGGCCCATGCCGTCGGCCGCCAATGGGCAGGCGCAACCGTCCTGACCGGCGAGCACGCCGTCACCGAGCACGTCCGCACGGCGCTCGCGACCCACGACGTCGTCCATCTAGCCACCCACGGCCAGCACGACGCCGACAACCCACTCTTCGCGAGCATCGACCTCGCCGACGGCCCGCTGTTCGCCCACGAACTCGACGGGACGCCCTTGCCGGGGTCGGTGGTGATCCTGTCGTCGTGCGAGGTCGGTGGTTCCACCCAGGTGCTCGGCGGCGAGGTGCTCGGCCTGACGTCGGTACTCCTGCGCCTGGGAGCCCGCGCCGTCATCGCCTCGGTCGCCAAGCTCTCCGACGAGCTCGCCGCCCGCGTCATGCCCCGCCTGCATGCTCACCTGCGTGAGACCGACGATCCGGAGGCGGCGCTCGCGGCGGCCCTCAAGGACGTCGCTGAGCCGGTTCCGTTGGTCTGCTTCAGCTCGGTCGAGGGACTCGCCGTCACGTGATGCCCTCAAGCGGGCGAAGAGCGGTCCAGACAGTCACCTTCACCCGACCGCAAGTCCCTGACCTGCGGCGTCGAACAGGCCGGTGACACAGGCCACCACACCCCGCTACCGTGTCCCGCCAGACGCCCGCGGTGGCGCCAAAAAGGCGAGGGGGCGACATGTGGCCGGAACTTGAGGCGGAGCTGCTGGCCGCGCGGGAGCTCAACTCCCGGTCGCGGCCTGGCGACGCCTTGCCGCGGTTCCGGGACGTGCTCGACCGGCTTCGGATGATCGATGCCAACGGCCTTGGACCAGCGGACCACGAGCGCTGGGCCGAGGGGAGCGTTCGTTCCCTGACGGGGGAGGCCGTTGCCGTCCAGGCGATCGAGGACACGCTCGACAAGCCGCTGGCGCTCCTCGAAGACGCCGATGCTCGTGCCGAGACCGCACCGCCGTCGGCCCGGGTACGGCTCGCCGCCGTCGTCGAGGGGACGCGTGGTCTGCTCCTCCAGCGTGCGGGCCGGCATGCCGACGCCATGGCTGCCTTCGACCACGTGCTCGCGGATCCGACTCTCCTGCCCCCGCGGGATCTCGCGGTGGCGCTGCTCAACCGGGGCGCGACAGCCATCGAGCTCGGTCGGCTGGACGCGGCGCTCCGCGACTTCGACGCCTGCCACGAGCGGGCGGTACGCGCGGACCTGACCGGTGTCGCCTCGCTCGCGCAGCAGAACACGGGCTTCGTGCGGTACGCGCTCGGCGACATCCCGGGCGCGTTGCAGGCCATGGCCGCCGCCCGCGCCGTCGACCCCGAGCGTGCGGACGGGGTGCTCGACATCGGCCGCGGCGCCGTCCTCTACGAGGCAGGCCTGCTCGAGGGCGCCGAGCGCGTCCTCAGCCAGGCGATCTCTCGCATGGTCGTTCCCGGCCGGGCCCAGCACCGGGCGGACGCCGAGTACTTCCGCGCCCGCTGCCTCTTGGCGCTGCACCGGTGGGAGGAGGCCCGCGTCGGCGCGGCCTTCGCCCGGCAGTACTACGCCGGCGTCGGCCGCCCGCAGCGAGCAGCGGTCGCCCACGTCGCGGAGCTGGAGGCGATCCTCCTGCCGGTCCGCCGTGGCGAGGTCCCCGTGCCGCACGACGCGCGCGACCGCGCAGAGCAGGCGCTCGACGCGGTGCGGGCCGGCGACGAGGTGGACCCGCTCCTCGGGCAGCACCCGGGTCTCGCGGCGCGGTTCGTCGCGGCACAGTGGTACCTCCTGGCCGACGACGTCGCGGCCGCCCGCGCGGTGCTCGACAACCTGCCCGACGGGATGGCCGACGCCCCGCTCACCACCCGGATCCAGCAGCAGACCGTGCGCGCGCAGATCGCCTTCGCCTCGGGGGACAGGGACGCGGGGATCGCCGCCGTGCGCCTGGGCCTCGGTCTGCTCGCCGACCACCGCGTGGGCCTCGGCTCGGTCGAGTCCGTGACCGCCGCCGCCGCGCACGGCGTCGACCTGCAGCGCACCGACGTCGAGGCCGCCGCCAGGACCGGCGAGCCCGACGCGCTGTTCGAGGCCCTCGAACGCGGCCGTGCCACCTTCGCCGGCGTGGGTGGCGCCGCAGCCCCGGACGACCCCGCCGTGCGAGCGCTCGTCACCGAGGCCCGCGGCCTCGTCGTCCGGGCCCGCACGCTCACCAGCCCGGAGAGCGCGGGCGAGCGCGCCCACCTCTTCGAGCGCTCCGGCAGGCTCCTCGCGACCGCCCGCGAACGCGCCTGGCACCGGACGGGCGACGACGCGGCCGCGGTCGAGGAGCGCCCCGCGACCGTCGCGGACGTCCGCAGCCTGCTGGCCGCCCGCGACGACGGCGCGGTGGTCGCCAACTTCCTGGTGTTCGACGGCGTCCTGCGCTGCGTCCGCCTGGACGCGCACGGCACCCGCACCATGGACCTCGGCCCACGGGCCGACGTCGCCGAGCGGGTGCTGCGCGCCCGTGCCGACCTCGGGGTGTGCGCCAACGACCTCGTACCCCCGGCGCTGCGCGACGTCGCCCGCCGCTCCCTGACCCGCAACCTCGACGCGCTCGACCAGCTCCTCGTCCAACCGCTGGAGGTCGACGGCTCCCTCTACGTCGTGGGCAGGGACCCGCTCGTCGGCGTCCCGTGGACCGCGCTCCCGTCCCGGCGAGGGAAGCGCACCACCATGCGCTCCTATGTCGCGCGCGGACGGGCACACGCGCGGCCGGGGGAGGGGCACCGGCTCCTCGCGGCGCACGGCCCCGGGGTGACCCTCGGCGCCAGCGAAGTACGGGCGGTGGGCACGATGTGGCCCGGCGCGACCGTCCTCACCGGTGCGGCCGCGACCACGGCGGCCGTACGCGAGGCGCTCGCCACGCACGACATCGTGCACCTCGCGACCCACGGCCGGCATGACGCCGACAACCCGCTCTTCGCCTCCATCGACCTCGCCGACGGCCCGCTCTTCGCGCACGAGCTCGACGGCACGCGGCTGCCCGGATCGGTGGTGATCCTCTCGGCGTGCGAGGTCGGCGGCTCCTCCCAGGTGGTCGGTGGTGAGGTCCTCGGGCTCACCGCTGTGCTCCTGCGGCTCGGCGCTCGCGCCGTCGTCGCGGCGGTCGCCCCGCTGTCCGACGCCGTCGCCGCCCGCGTGATGCCGCGGTTCCACGCCCACCTGCGTGCCACCGACGACCCGGAGGCGGCGCTGGTGGCGGCGCTCGCGGACGAGCCCGAGCCGGCGCCGCTGGTGTGCTTCGGCTCCCTGGAGGGCCTCCCCCGCTGACGCCGCCCAGGCCGTGCGGCCGGCGTCGGCGGCGTCGAACGTAGGGTTAGTCGCTGCAAGGGGCCTGATAGAGCGACGGAGCCTACGTTCGCCGGCGACAGAGCGACGGAGCCTACGTTCGCCGGCGTGTGGCGGGCGCCACCCGGCGTTTGGTGCGGCGCCACCTCCGGGATCGTGTAATCTACTCAGGTAACCCAAGACCGCCGGTTGTCCGACGCTGCTCTCTTGCAGGGTGGAAGAGGACCGAAGTCCCGCTGAGAGCGGGGGCCTGCGTAGGTGCGAACTCGAGTGCGGCCCTGCCGCGCAACCGAGCCCCGTCGCCTGCGCCGGGGCTCTTTCTCATTTCCGGGGCCCAGCCCGGGGCGTACGCCTCAGGGAACGGTGGTACCACCACCGGAAGGACTGCCATGGCGACGCCGGAGAAGGCAGCCGCTGTTGCGGAGCTCGCGGACAAGTTCCGTGACTCCAACGCAGCCGTGCTGACCGAGTACCGCGGGCTCACCGTTGCGCAGCTCAAGGAGCTGCGTCGGTCGCTCGGCGGCAACGCAACCTACGCCGTGGTGAAGAACACGCTTACGGAGATCGCGGCCAAGCAGGCCGGTGTCGAGGGCCTCGACGCCGATCTGAAGGGCCCCTCCGCCATCGCATTCGTGACCGGTGACCCGGTCGAGGCTGCGAAGGGACTGCGTGACTTCGCCAAGGCGAACCCCGCTCTGGTCATCAAGGGGGGCGTGCTTGACGGCGCCTCCATGACGGCCGCAGAGATCACGAAGCTCGCGGACCTCGAGTCCCGCGAGGTTCTGCTGGCCAAGGCGGCCGGTGCCATGAAGGCGAAGATCAGCCAGGCTGCTTACGCCTTCAACGCCAAGCCCACCCAGGTCGCTCGCGTCATCGATGCCCTGCGTCAGAAGCAGGAATCGGAGGGTGCTGCCGCCTGATCGGGTGGCAGCACAGCAACAAACCCCCTGCTTCTGGCGGGCTGACCGGCCCGCGAAGCGATTACCGAAAGGAACGCCAACATGGCGAAGCTCAGCACCGAAGAGCTCCTGTCCACCTTTGAGGAGCTCACCCTTCTCGAGCTCTCGGAGTTCGTGAAGGCCTTCGAGGAGAAGTTCGACGTCACCGCGGCCGCCCCGGCCGCCGTGGCCGTTGCCGGCCCCGCCGGTGGCGCGCCCGCCGAGGCCGCTGAGGAGAAGACGGAGTTCGACGTCATCCTCGAGGCCGCCGGTGACAAGAAGATCCAGGTCATCAAGGAGGTGCGCGCGCTCACGTCCCTCGGTCTCAAGGAGGCCAAGGACCTGGTCGACGGCGCGCCGAAGCCGGTTCTCGAGGCTGCCGACAAGGACGCCGCCGAGAAGGCCAAGGCTGCTCTTGAGGGCGCCGGCGCCACCGTCACCCTCAAGTGACTTCTGGCTGTACCGCCTTCGGGCTGGTGTGACGGCGGCTCGGGCTCGTCCCGGGCGCCGTCCGCCGACTGCAGAGGCCCGCACCCCTCGGGGTGCGGGCCTCTCGTGTTTCCGCAGTTCAGCCGCAGCGCCGGGGCAGTGCGGATACGCAACGATCCGACGATTATTGCGGTCTCGGCGTGCAGGGACTACGGCGACTAGACATACTTCAAGGAGATAGGTATGCTAGCGCTTTGCGCCCGCGTGTGCCCTCGACGCCTCCCCCTGCTTCCCGAAAGTCCTGGCTGCATCCCTGCTTGTGGGATGCCCTCCGGCGACCGGTGAAGTCCGGCAGAGCTTCCTGCAGCACCGCAGAGCGTACAGCGTTCACTCGAACTGCAGGGAAGGACCCCTCTTGGCTGCCTCGCGCACCCCTTCAGCTCCGTCCGCCGAAGCCATTGCGAACCGTACCGCTTCCCGTCGCGTTTCATTCGCAAAGATCTATGAGCCACTCGAGGTCCCCGACCTGCTTGGCCTTCAGACCGAGAGCTTCGACTGGCTTCTTGGTAACCCAGCCTGGCAGGGCCGGGTAGAAATTGCCAAGGCGGCTGGCCGTAATGATGTCCCGGAAACCTCGGGCCTCGAGGAGATCTTCGAGGAGATCTCCCCGATCGAGGACTTCGGCTCCTCGATGTCCCTCTCCTTCTCGAACCACCGCTTCGAGCCGCCGAAGTACACGGCGGACGAGTGCAAGGAGAAGGACTTCACCTACGCGGCCCCGCTGTTCGTCACCGCGGAGTTCGTCAACTACACCACTGGTGAGATCAAGAGCCAGACCGTCTTCATGGGTGACTTCCCGCTCATGACGGCCCGCGGCACCTTCATCATCAACGGCACCGAGCGTGTCGTCGTCTCCCAGCTGGTGCGTTCCCCGGGCGTCTACTTCGAGCGCACCCCGGACAAGACCAGCGACAAGGACGTCTTCTCCGCGAAGATCATCCCGTCGCGTGGTGCCTGGCTCGAGTTCGAGATCGACAAGCGCGACGCCGTCGGCGTCCGTGTCGACCGCAAGCGCAAGCAGTCCGTCACGGTGCTGCTCAAGGCCCTCGGCATGAGCGAGGCGGAGATCCGCGAGGAGTTCGCCGAGTTCCCGTCGGTGCTCGACACGCTCGAGAAGGACCACGTCCACACCGAGGACGAGGCCCTGGTCGACCTGTACCGCAAGATCCGCCCGGGCGAGCCGCCCACGGTCGAGGCCGGTCGCGCGCTGCTCGAGAACTTCTACTTCAACCCGAAGCGCTACGACCTCGCGAAGGTCGGCCGCTACAAGGCGAACAAGAAGCTGGGCGTCGACGCGGAGCTGGGCGAGTCCACGCTGTCGCTGACCGACGTGGTCGCCACGATCAAGTACCTCGCCGCCCTGCACGCCGACAAGCAGGCCCTGTCCGGCATGCGTAACGGCAAGCCCGTCGAGGTGCGCGTCGAGGTCGACGACATCGACCACTTCGGCAACCGCCGCATCCGCGCCGTGGGTGAGCTCATCCAGAACCAGGTGCGCACCGGTCTGTCCCGCATGGAGCGCGTCGTTCGCGAGCGCATGACCACGCAGGACGTCGAGGCCATCACGCCGCAGACGCTGATCAACATCCGTCCGGTCGTCGCGTCGATCCGCGAGTTCTTCGGCACCTCGCAGCTGTCGCAGTTCATGGACCAGAACAACCCGCTCGCCGGTCTGACGCACAAGCGCCGTCTGAACGCGCTGGGCCCGGGTGGTCTGTCCCGCGACCGCGCCGGCATGGAGGTCCGTGACGTCCACCCGTCGCACTACGGCCGCATGTGCCCGATCGAGACCCCTGAGGGTCCGAACATCGGTCTGATCGGTTCGCTCGCGTCGTTCGGTCGCATCAACCCGTTCGGCTTCATCGAGACGCCGTACCGCAAGGTCGAGAACGGCAAGGTCACCGACAACATCGAGTACCTGACGGCCGATGACGAGGACCGCTACATCATCGCGCAGGCGAACACGCCGCTGCTCGCGGACGGCACCTTCGTCCTCGACCGTGTGCTCGTCCGCACCAAGGGTGGCGAGACCAACGACATCCCGGGTGCCGAGGTCGACTACATGGACATCTCGCCGCGCCAGATGGTGTCGGTCGCGACTGCCCTGATCCCGTTCCTCGAGCACGACGACGCGAACCGCGCCCTCATGGGCGCCAACATGCAGCGCCAGGCGGTGCCGCTGGTCCGGTCCGAGGCCCCCGTGGTCGGTACCGGCATGGAGCGCCGCGCGGCGGTCGACGCCGGCGACGTCATCGTGGCGACCAAGCCCGGTGTCGTCACCGAGGTCTCCGCCGACCTGGTGCTCGTCGCGAACGACGACGGCACGACGGGCTCGTACCGCGTGCACAAGTTCGTGCGCTCGAACCAGGGCACGAGCTACAACCAGCGCGTGCTGGTCGACGAGGGTGCGCGGGTAGAGAACGGCTCCGTGCTCGCGGACGGCCCGGCCACGGACGAGGGCGAGCTCGCGCTCGGCCGCAACCTGCTGGTCGCGTTCATGTCCTGGGAGGGCCACAACTACGAGGACGCGATCATCCTGTCGCAGCGCCTCGTCGAGGACGACGTCCTCTCCTCGATCCACATCGAGGAGCACGAGGTCGACGCTCGCGACACCAAGCTCGGCCCCGAGGAGATCACGCGGGACATCCCGAACGTCTCCGAGGAGGTTCTCGCGGACCTCGACGAGCGCGGCGTGATCCGCATCGGTGCCGAGGTCGGCGCCGGCGACATCCTGGTCGGCAAGGTCACGCCCAAGGGTGAGACCGAGCTGACCCCGGAGGAGCGCCTGCTGCGCGCGATCTTCGGCGAGAAGGCGCGCGAGGTGCGCGACACCTCGCTCAAGGTGCCCCACGGTGAGCAGGGCACGGTCATCGCCGTGCGCGAGTTCAACCGGGAGGACGGCGACGAGCTGCCCGCCGGCGTGAACCAGCTGGTGCGCGTCTACATCGCGCAGCGCCGCAAGATCACGGTCGGCGACAAGCTGGCCGGCCGCCACGGCAACAAGGGCGTCATCTCGAAGATCCTCCCGCAGGAGGACATGCCGTTCCTCGAGGACGGCACGCCGGTCGACGTCATCCTGAACCCGCTGGGTGTGCCGGGCCGCATGAACGTGGGCCAGGTGCTGGAGACCCACCTCGGGTGGATCGCCAAGCAGGGCTGGGACGTCTCGCTGGCGGAGGACAAGGGCGGGGAGTGGCTGGAGAGCCTCCCCGCGGTCGCGCACACGAGCGAGCCGGGCCGCCCTGTCGCCACGCCAGTGTTCGACGGTCTGGAGGAGGTCGCGCTCCGCGGTCTCTTCGGTGCCACGCTGCCCAACCGCGACGGTGAGCGGATGGTCAACCCGGACGGCAAGGCGCACCTCTTCGACGGCCGCTCCGGCGAGCCGTTCCCCGAGGCCGTCTCGACCGGCTACATGTACATCCTGAAGCTGCACCACCTGGTCGACGACAAGATCCACGCGCGCTCGACCGGCCCGTACTCGATGATCACGCAGCAGCCGCTGGGTGGTAAGGCGCAGTTCGGTGGTCAGCGGTTCGGTGAGATGGAGGTCTGGGCGCTCGAGGCGTACGGCGCCGCGTACACGCTCCAGGAGCTGCTCACCATCAAGTCCGACGACGTCCCGGGCCGCGTGAAGGTCTACGAGGCGATCGTCAAGGGCGAGAACATCCCCGACTCGGGCATCCCGGAGTCCTTCAAGGTCCTCCTCAAGGAGATGCAGTCGCTGTGCCTGAACGTCGAGGTGCTCTCGAGCGACGGTGTCTCCATCGAGATGAAGGAGTCGGACGACGAGGTGTACCGCGCCGCTGAGGAGCTCGGCATCGACCTCTCGAGGCGGCCGAACGCCGCCTCCAGCGTCGACGAGATCTGACACCGGTCCGCGCCCGCACTGCGGGCGCGGACCTGGACACCGGGCGCGGACCCGGACACCACGAGGGTTTTCGAGAACTTCAGGAAGTAGGACATCTTGCTCGACGTCAACGTCTTCGACGAGCTGCGTATCGGCCTCGCCACGGCCGAGGACATCCGTGCCTGGTCGCACGGTGAGGTCAAGAAGCCAGAGACCATCAACTACCGCACCCTCAAGCCGGAGAAGGACGGGCTCTTCTGCGAGAAGATCTTCGGTCCCACCCGCGACTGGGAGTGCTACTGCGGCAAGTACAAGCGCGTGCGCTTCAAGGGCATCATCTGTGAGCGTTGTGGCGTAGAGGTCACGCGCTCCAAGGTGCGCCGTGAGCGCATGGGCCACATCGAGCTCGCCGCTCCCGTCACGCACATCTGGTTCTTCAAGGGTGTGCCGTCCCGCCTGGGCTACCTGCTGGACCTGGCTCCGAAGGACCTCGAGAAGGTCATCTACTTCGCGGCCTACATGATCACGTCGGTCGACGACGAGGCCCGCCAGGAAGACCTGCCCAACCTGCAGAACGAGATCGATCTCGAGAAGAAGGAGATCTCCGACCGCCGGGACAACGACATCAACACCCGCGCCCAGAAGCTCGAGGCCGACCTGGCCGAGCTCGAGGCCGAGGGTGCCAAGGCCGACGCGCGCCGCAAGGTGCGTGACTCCGCCGAGCGCGAGATGGCACAGCTCCGGAAGCGTTCGGACCAGGAGCTGGACCGCCTCGAGCAGGTCTGGGACCGGTTCAAGAACCTCAAGGTCGCTGACCTCGAGGGCGACGAGATGCTCTACCGGCAGCTCCAGGACCGTTACGGCACCTACTTCGAGGGCGCCATGGGCGCCAACGCGATCCAGCAGCGTCTCCAGAACTTCGACCTGGACGCCGAGGCCGAGTCGCTGCGCGAGACCATCCGCTCGGGCAAGGGCCAGCGCAAGACCCGTGCCCTCAAGCGCCTCAAGGTCGTGAACGCGTTCCTGACGACCACGAACTCGCCGACCGCGATGGTGCTCGACGCCGTCCCGGTCATCCCGCCGGACCTGCGCCCGATGGTGCAGCTCGACGGTGGCCGGTTCGCGACGTCGGACCTGAACGACCTGTACCGCCGCGTCATCAACCGGAACAACCGCCTCAAGCGGCTCCTGGACCTCGGCGCGCCGGAGATCATCGTCAACAACGAGAAGCGGATGCTCCAGGAGGCCGTCGACTCGCTGTTCGACAACGGCCGCCGTGGTCGTCCGGTGACGGGCCCGGGCAACCGGCCGCTGAAGTCGATCTCCGACATGCTCAAGGGCAAGCAGGGCCGGTTCCGTCAGAACCTGCTCGGCAAGCGCGTCGACTACTCGGGCCGTTCGGTCATCGTGGTCGGGCCGCAGCTCAAGCTGCACCAGTGCGGTCTGCCCAAGCAGATGGCGCTCGAGCTGTTCAAGCCCTTCGTCATGAAGCGGCTCGTGGAGCTCAACCACGCGCAGAACATCAAGAGCGCCAAGCGCATGGTCGAGCGCACGCGTCCCGTCGTCTGGGACGTGCTCGAAGAGGTCATCACGGAGCACCCCGTGCTCCTGAACCGTGCGCCGACGCTGCACCGCCTGGGCATCCAGGCGTTCGAGCCGCAGCTCGTCGAGGGCAAGGCCATCCACCTGCACCCGCTCGTGTGCGGCGCGTTCAACGCCGACTTCGACGGTGACCAGATGGCTGTGCACCTGCCCCTGAGCGCCGAGGCGCAGGCCGAGGCCCGCATCCTCATGCTCTCGAGCAACAACATCCTCAAGCCGTCGGACGGCCGTCCGGTGACCATGCCTTCGCAGGACATGATCATCGGTCTGCACCACCTCACGAGCGACCGTCCGGGCGCCGTGGGCGAGGGCCGTGCCTTCGGTTCCGTGGCCGAGGCCATCATGGCGTTCGACCGCAACGAGCTGGACATCAACGCCAAGATCAAGCTGCGGATGTCGGACCTCGTTCCGCCGCTGAAGGACTTCGAGGCGCCCGAGGGCTGGGAGCAGGGGCAGCAGCTCCTGTTCGACACCACCCTCGGCCGGTACCTGTTCAACGAGGCGCTGCCCGTCGACTACCCGTACGAGAACGGGATCGCCGACAAGAAGCGTCTCTCCACGATCGTCAACGACCTCGCCGAGCGCTACCCGAAGGTCGAGGTGGCCGCTGCGCTGGACGCGCTGAAGGACGCCGGCTACCGGTGGGCCACGCGTTCGGGCGTCACGATCGCCATCTCCGACGTCGCTGCGCCGACCGAGAAGGGCGCGATCCTCGACGAGCACGAGGGCCGGGCGCTCAAGGTCCAGCAGCAGTTCGAGAAGGGTCTGATCACCGACGACGAGCGTCGTCAGGAGCTCATCGAGATCTGGACGCAGGCCACCGACCGAGTCGCTTCGGTCATGCGGACGAACCTCGAGAGCGACGCGCGCAACACCGTCATGCGCATGGTGGGCTCGGGTGCACGTGGTAACTGGATGCAGGTCCGTCAGATCGCCGGTATGCGTGGTCTTGTGGCGAACCCGAAGGGCGAGATCATCCCTCGCCCGATCAAGTCCAACTACCGCGAGGGCCTGTCCGTCCTCGAGTACTTCATCGCGACGCACGGTGCCCGTAAGGGTCTGGCCGACACGGCCCTCCGTACGGCGGACTCGGGTTACCTGACCCGTCGTCTGGTGGACGTCTCGCAGGACGTCATCATCCGCGAGGAGGACTGCGGTACCGAGCGTGGTCTTACGCTGCCGGTCGCCGAGAAGCTCCCCGACGGCTCGCTCATCCCGGACGACCGCGTCGAGACCAGCATCTACTCGCGCACCTTCGCGACCGAGGTGGTTGGCGCGGACGGGAACGTCATCGCGACCGCCGGGTCGGACGCGGGCGACGTCATCATCGACCAGGTGATCGCCGCGGGCATCGAGAGCGTCAAGGTCCGTTCGGTCCTGACGTGCGAGTCCCGTGTCGGTACCTGCGCCAAGTGCTACGGCCGCTCCCTGGCCACGGGTCTGCTCGTGGACATCGGCGAGGCCGTCGGCATCATTGCGGCGCAGTCGATCGGTGAGCCGGGCACGCAGCTGACGATGCGTACCTTCCACACCGGTGGTGTGGCTGCCGCTGAGGACATCACGCAGGGTCTGCCGCGTGTCACCGAGCTCTTCGAGGCCCGCACCCCCAAGGGTGAGGCGCCGATCGCGGAGTACACGGGTCGCGTGACGATCGAGGACACCGAGCGGACGCGTCACCTCGTGCTGACGCCGGACGACGGTGGCGAGGAGATCAAGTACCCGGTCACGAAGCGTGCGCGCCTCAAGATCGCGGACGGCGACCACGTCACCGTGGGTACGCAGCTCGTCCAGGGTGCTGTCGACCCGAAGAAGGTGCTGCGGATCCTCGGCCCGCGTGCCACGCAGACGCACCTGGTGGACCAGGTCCAGGAGACCTACCGCAGCCAGGGCGTGGACATCCACGACAAGCACATCGAGGTCATCGTGCGGCAGATGCTGCGTCGCGTGACCGTGCTCGACTCGGGTGACTCGCACCTGCTTCCTGGCGAGCTCGCGGAGCGCATGCGCTTCGAGGACGCCAACCGCAAGGCCGTGTCGGAGGGTGGCCAGCCGGCCGCCGGCCGTCCGGAGCTGATGGGTATCACGAAGGCTTCGCTCGCCACCGACTCGTGGCTCTCGGCGGCCTCCTTCCAGGAGACCACCCGAGTGCTCACCGAGGCGTCGATGAGCGGTCGTCGCGACCCGCTGCTGGGCCTCAAGGAGAACGTCATCATCGGTAAGCTCATCCCGGCCGGTACGGGTCTGCCCCGCTACCGCAACGTCGAGGTCGAGCCCACCGAGCAGGCCAAGGCCGAGCTCTACCCGAGCTTCGGCTACGACGAGATCGACTTCCCGACGCTCGGTATGGGCTCGGGCGAGGCCATCCCGCTGGAGGATCTGGACCTCGGCGACTTCCGCTGAGCTAGTTCCCCCTCGCCGAAGTAGAACCGTGGCGAGATAGAACTGGGGCTGAGGTGCTGATCAGCACCCAGCACCTGCACGGCGTCGTCCACCGTGGTCAGGTCGAC